>DMDI01000132.1 GCA_003445555.1 Desulfotomaculum sp.
CCGTTCGGTTAATGCCTGAATAACATTGGCTACGGTGGAAGCTTTTTGACCAATAGCCACGTAAATGCAAATTACGTCTGTACCTTTTTGATTGATAATAGTGTCAACTGCAATGGCTGTCTTTCCTGTTTGCCGGTCACCCAAAACTAATTCCCGCTGGCCCCGGCCAATAGGAACCATGGAATCAATGGCCTTCAAGCCTGTTTGTAAAGGTTGGTCTACGGGCTTACGGGAAATTACCCCCGGGGCAATTTTTTCTACCGGGCGAAACTTCTCGGTAACAATTGGCCCTTTCCCGTCTAACGGACGGCCTAACGGATTAATTACCCGACCAATTATGGCGTCGCCTACCGGTACGGAAGCAATTCTCCCGGTTCTTTTTACCATGTTTCCCTCTTTAATATGGGTATAGGGACCTAATAAAACACAACCGATGTTGTCTTCTTCCAGATTTAAGGCTATACCCAGAGTGGCTTCGCCTCCTTCCGCAGGAGCAGGAAACTCTATAAGTTCCATGGACATACAATCTTCCAAGCCAAAAACGCGGGCAATTCCGTCGCCTACTTGAATTACCGTACCTACATCGCGCATTTCAATTTTAGCTTCATATTTCTCAATTTGCTGCTGAATAATAGAACTGATTTCTTCTGGCCGCAAATTCATCCTTAATTCACCCCTATTTAACCTATTTGGACAAGATGCTCGCGCAAGCTATTTAACTTAGATTTTATACTACCGTCGATTACTTTATCGCCTATACGCAGTATAACTCCCCCGATAATTGACGAATCTACCTTAAAAACAGGCTCAACTTTTTTTCCGGTAAAGCTTTGAATAACCCCACTCAGTTTCTCTTTTTCGGTTTCGTTTAAATCAACCGCACTAGTTACTTCAGCTTGGATAATCTTACGGGCACTATTTACCAGTTCGACGAAGGCGAGGAAAATATCTTTTAAAAAAAACTGCCGGTAATTATCAATTAGTAAATATAAAAAGTTTAAGATAATAGCTGATATTTTGTTCTTAAAAATTTCAGCTACAATATCCTTCTTTTCTTCAATTGTAATCAACGGATGCTCTAGTATTTTACGCAGTTCGTCTACACTCTCAATTGTACTCACTACCAGCTTCATTTCTTCCTCTGCTTGGTCTATTATTTTTTGTGCTACCACAACATTATAAAGCGCTTCTGCATAACGACTGCTCACTGCGCCTTTTAACATAGCAATTCCCCTGCCTCATCAATAAATTTTTGCACCATAGTATGCTGTATATCAGAACTAACCGTTTGGTTGATAATTTTTTCGGCAACAAGGATAGACAAAGCAGCTACTTGATTTTGAACTTCCAAAATTGCCTTTTCTTTTTCACGGGCAATATCTTGCATAGCATTTTCTTTAACCCGCGTCGTTTCTGCTTTAGCCGCTTCAACAATTTCCTGGGCTTGAATTTCTCCTGCTTTAGTTGCTTGCTGTATGATTTTAGCCGCTTCTTCACGAGACTTTTGCAGCTCGGCCATACGTTGGTGATGAAGCGCTTCCGCTTGACTTTTTTCACTTTCTGCTGCGGCAACACTATTAGTTATTAATTCTTGACGGGCAGTAAAAAGCTTAACAATTGGCTTATAAGCAATAAAACGCAGGACTACCAAAAGGACTATAAAATGTAATATTTGGGCCAATAAGGTTCCATTAAATTCTAACAAGCCTCGCTCCCCTCCTCCTTTCAAAATATTGACCCTTGGGTTTATTGCGTGTCGGACGCCAGTTTTTACCTTGTAAGAACAAAGTAACTAAGAAAGTAATTTTCTCTTAAAACCATCTGGCATCCGACCTTATCCATGATTAAGCTATTTTTCCCATTAAGATAAAAGCAATAACCACACCAATAATCGGAAGAGCTTCGATTAAACCAATGCCTATAAACATAGTGGTATAAATTGTACCTTGAGCCTCGGGTTGACGCGCCACAGATTGTACAGCGCTAGCTGAAACCAAACCATCACCAATTCCTGCCCCTAAAGCACCCAGCCCAATAGCCAAAGCTGTGCCAATAGCTGCCGCTGCTCCTACTTCCATTTATTTCCCCTCCTTTCTTTGTTTTAACTTTTAAAATTAAATTTAATTTATTAGTAGCTTAATTAACCAGTTAATTTATTAATGACTTTCTCCAATCGATTGACCAAAGTAAACAATACTTAACATAGTAAAAATAAAAGCCTGGATGCAACCCACAAAAATACTGTACCCTAGCCATATTGCCGAAGCTATAAAGCCCCCTCCCAAATCAATAAACCAGGGGAACAAGCCTAAAAGTACCGCAATTAAGAGTTCGCCGGCGTAAACATTTCCGTAAAGCCGGAAAGACAAAGTAATTGGCTTGGCTATTTCTTCGACCAGGTTAATAGGTAAAAAAACAACACTTGGTTTTAGGTAATGCCCGTAATGTTTTAAGGGTCCTTTAAAGGTAATCCCGTAAACCTGGACCATAACGAAGGTTATTAAAGCCAATCCAACTGTAGTATTAATATCCGCCGTAGGTGAACTTAAGGTAGGAATTAAACCAAGAAGGTTAGAAAATAAGATAAAAATAAAATACGTTAATACAAGACTAATTACGGCCGATGCTTTTGTCGGCTCAACTTGTTGGGTGGCCAAACCTTGAATAAAATTATAAATTTCTTCAAAGATATACTGGAGGGCGTTTGGTTTTCGTAAATCTAACTTGCGGGTAGCAAAATAAGCAAAGATAATTATCAGAATCATAGTTAACCAAGTCATGACGATAGTCCGCGGGTTAAAGTCTAAACCAAAGCCACTAATAGTCAAGTGCCATGGCTCATGGGGAAAACCCCAAAAATTAAGTTTTTCTTCAATTATACGATAATCAACCATCCTTATCCCTCCCTTCTTTTTTAAATTTTTCTACTTTTAGTGAACCTTTGCCTTTAAAACCTTCTCCCCTCTTAAGCTTCTAAGAACAAAAACCGCTACCACCCCGGCAAAGATTCCCCATACCGCAATAATACCTATTGCCGTAGCAATAAGCATTATCAGCGAAATACGTGAAGTTACCCACAGTACCGCTATAACTGTAAAAATACGCACCAAAGAACTTACTCCTATGGCCAGTTGAAACTTGGGTACTAAACTTTTGTCCGGCTTAAGTTTACTCAGCCTCTTTTCTAAAAAATACAAGTTCCACATGCCCACACCTAAACCAATAAAAAGGCCCCAAAGTAAATAATTATTCGTTTGCCAAATTAAAAAAAAGCTTACCACCGCTAAAGCAACTGTACTGATTTTTAAAGTAAGCCTGACAAATTTATTAAAGGGTAAATTAAGCGGTAAAACCCGCAAATTTTAATTCTCCTTCCTAAAAAATTGCTTAGTAATTTTTATTATCCCGGTAATACCGGCGGTCAACCCTAAAAATAAACCCACTATCATCAACCAGGGCGTTGTACCAAGCCGGTTATCTAAATACCGCCCCAAAAAAACACCTATTAAAACAGAACCTGCCAATTGAAAACTAACAGTTGAAACCAAGGTAAAGGCTTTCGCTATGTTTGTGGCTTGTTTTACCTTATCCTCATTGTCTTTTTCAGGAACATTATTTATTTACCATTCAATTCCTTTTTTAATTTTTTTATTATTTAACCTTAACTTACATTGTTATATTATTATTTTCTACAAAAAAATTATTAATCCTTCCTTAAAAAATATTTTTTTAATACATTTTTAGGGCAAAATTCTAAAGGTAGCATTCTGATTATATTGAATCTGAATAAGATAAACTTGACAACTCGTTCCGCCGCTTGCCCGTCGCCATAAGGATTTATGGCCTCTGCCATTTCTTGATACTTTTGCCCGTCTTCCATAAGAGCTTTTGTTTCCGCCACAATGTTCTTTTGCCCCGTCCCTACCAGACTAGCCGTACCGGCAGCCACTGCTTCGGGACGCTCGGTGGTGTTGCGCATTACCAGTACCGGTTTACCCAGGGAAGGCGCTTCTTCTTGTAATCCTCCTGAATCGGTAAGTACCAGGTAACTTTTGGCCATTAAATTTACAAAAGGTTCATAACATAAGGGCTCCGTAAGATGAATGCGGGGAGAAGCGTTCAGTATTTTAGTTGCCTCCAGGCGTATAGCCGGGTTCTTATGAACCGGAAATACAATTTCTACCTCAGGATAACTTTCGCTGATTTCTTTTAAAGCAAAGAAAATTTCCCGTAGAGGTTTGCCCCAATTTTCCCGCCGGTGAGCGGTTACTAAAAGAATACGTTTTTTATCAGGTGAATATACAAGCTTATTAAATAATTCATCTGCAAAAACATAGTCGGGCTTTATGGTTTCCAGCAAAGCGTCAATTACCGTATTACCGGTAACAAAAATATCCTCTTTTTTTACCCCTTCCCGTAATAAATTATCCCGGGCGGCAGAGGTGGGGGCAAAATGCATATCCGCCAATACTCCGGTTAACGTGCGGTTAATTTCTTCGGGAAAAGGAGCGTATTTCTTTCTTGTACGCAACCCTGCTTCTACGTGACCAAGGGGTATTTGTAAGTAAAATGCGGCCAGGGAAGCAGCAAAGGTAGTGGTTGTATCTCCGTGAACTAAAACCAGGTCAGGTTTTGCCGCTAAAAAAACTTTTTTAAAACCGGTCAAAACCCGGCTGGTTACATCAAAAAGGTCTTGTTTTGCCTGCATGATATCTAGGTCATAGTCAGGGAAAATTTTAAATAAAGTCAACACCTGGTCTAGCATTTCGCGGTGCTGGGCGCTAACAGCTACCTTACAGTCAAGCAAATCAGGGTATTTTTTTAATTCTTTAACTACCGGAGCCATTTTTATTGCTTCCGGACGGGTACCAAAAACAACCAGCACCTTTAACATAAATAAGCTCCCTATTATAATCCACTTTTACCATTATCGAACATCGAACTTCGAACCTCAAACTTCGAAAAGGCCGGTGGAACCAAACCCTCCGGCGCCGCGTTCCGACTCAGATACTTCATCTACCTCTTGAAAACAAGCCGAAATTACAGGTGTCACCACTAACTGGGCAATTTTTTGACCTTTTTTTACCCGGTAAGTATCCTGGCCTAAGTTTATTAAAATAACTTTAATCTCACCGCGGTACCCCGCGTCTATTGTACCAGGGGTATTCAGCACCGTCAGGCCGTGTGACAGGGCTAACCCGCTTTTTGGCCGCACCTGCAGTTCAAAACCAGGCGGCACTTCGGCGCAAAGGCCGGTGGGAATTATCTTTCTTTCCAAAGGCGGCAAAATAAACTCCTCGCAAGCGTACAAATCGGCCCCTGAATCACCAGGGTGTTCGTATTGTGGGGAGCGAGCGTCAGAATGAACACGCTTAATTTTTATCTGACAGGAGATATTATTAAAACCCATATATTTTTCCTTTTCAATTTAACTATTTATTATTAAATTTTTAAATTTTAGTTATTGAAAATCAACGGACTTTTCTACCGTCAAGGTTGCCGGATTAATTACCAGGTCGGCAAAAACAGCCGGGGTATGCTGTTTTAAAAAGCTTAAGATTTCCAAGACTACTGCTCTAATCTCCCATTGGGCGCTCCTGCTGCCCCTTAACTTAATAATGTGCCGCCATTCCCTCAGGTTGGCCGTAACTACAAGCTGACTCTCTATGCTTGAGGGAAGGACAAATCTGGCGTCTTCATTCTTAATGCCCAGCTTCTGCAAGGCTAGGTAGGCCTCTTTTGCCTCAGCCATAAGGTTTACAAATATAGCGTGAGCCTCTGGATTTTTTTTAACTGATTCAGGTTCAATGTAAGTAAAGTTTGCTTCACTGACAAATCTTTGTGACTGTTGGGTAAAAGAACATAAACGGTGCCTTACAAATTGGTGGGTAAAGGCGCGCGAAACCCCGCTAATCCTAAAGGTAGCGTAAGCGTGCTCAAATACGGAATGATGCCCTTTTGAAAGAAGCATCTTGATAAATCTTTCGGCTGTACTTTCCGCCTGCTTTTCGTGCGACAGGTAAGCCGTCCGCCCCGCCGTTTCAATTAATTTTTCGGCCTGGGGGGTAACAAATAATAATTCAACCTTCATTTAGCCCCC
>DMDI01000244.1 GCA_003445555.1 Desulfotomaculum sp.
GACGCCGTCCTGGGCGTTGCCGTAAACAATCAACCGGTGCCCGTTCAAAAAAGCACCCAAATCGTTGCCTGGATTGGGGGATATTTTTATTTCCATTTTTTTGGCTAGACCTGGAAAATAAAGCCGCGTTCCAATATACCTTTGCCCAAAGACGTTTTGGACCGTGATGGAAGTTACTCCTTTCTGAGCCGTTTCTCTTAACAGGTCATTTAATTCCTTATGTTTTAGCCCCAACGCATCTATGTACGCGTGTGTACCATTGGTACTTACGTGTTTTATCAGTTCACTTACCGGTCTGACCCCGTCTAAAAACATATTGCGCAGTCCAAACTTGACGTTTAAATTATTCATGGCTTTATTCCCCCGCTCCCTTTACTCCTAAAACATCCAGTTCCCATTCTGCCAATCCTACGCCGCGCAAGTGCTCCCGGTTGCCCCTTAAGCTTTCAATGGCGTTAATGCCCATACCGCCCAGCATTTCTTTTATCTCGTGGCTCCAACCGCTTAAAAGATTTATAAGGCGCTGACCGGTAATCTCCGGATTTAACCGTTTGGAAAGATACGGGTCCTGGGTGCAAATTCCCCAGGTGCATTTGCCGGTATAACATTTTTGGCATAAGGTACATCCCATGGCTACCAAAGCTGCGGTACCAAGGTACACCGCGTCCGCTCCCAGGGCAACAGCTTTCATTACGTCGGCCGAACATCTGATTCCTCCGGCCGCCAGGATGGAGCATTTATTTCTGATCCCTTCTTCCCGAAGCCGCTTATCTACCGCGGCCAGGGCCAACTCGAGGGGAATGCCCACGTTATCCCTAATTGCCTTTGGGGCCGCCCCGGTACCGCCTCTTAAGCCGTCAATAGCCACAATATCTGCCCCGGCCCGTACTATTCCTGAAGCAATAGCCGCCACATTATGCACGGCCGCAATTTTTACCGAAACAGGTTTTTCGTAATTAGTCGCTTCTTTAAGGGCGTAAATCAGCATAGACAGGTCTTCAATGGAATAAATATCGTGCTGCGGTGCCGGCGATAAGGCATCCGTCCCATGGGGGATCATCCTGGTTACGGCAATGTTTTCAGAAACTTTCTCCCCCGGCAGGTGGCCGCCGATACCCGGCTTTGCTCCCTGGCCAATTTTAATTTCAATGGCGCAGGCGGCGTTTAAATATTCCAAATCAACGCCAAACCTGCCGCTGGCACACTGCACAATGGCGTTACGGCCGTATTCTTTCCGCATATTCAGGGGCAGCCCGCCCTCGCCGGTATTAAATAAAGTGCCAAATTTCTTAGCGGCCGTGGCCAAAGATTTAAAAGCCTGATAACTTATTGCTCCGTAAGACATGGCGGAAAAGACGATTGGGGTGGTGATAGACACATTTGAGTATAGCTCAGATTTAATTTTTGCTTCTCCCTTATTAAGATCAATTTCTAAATTATCAGGCTTCCGGCCTAAAAAAGTTTTCAGTTCCATAGGTTCTCTTAACGGGTCGATGGAAGGATTGGTTACCTGCGACGCGTTTAAAACCAGGTGGTCCCAGTATATCCGGTAAGGTTTATCGTTGCCGCTCCCCGTAAGGATTACTCCACCTGTTTCCGCTTGCTTTTTCAAATCCTGCAGCTTTTCCCTGTTCCAACTGCTATTTGGCCGGTATTCTGCCGGATGGGGCCGGATAAAAAGCGCGTTGGTCGGACAAAAAACAGCGCACCGCTGACACCCTACACAGGCTTCTTCGTGAAAAAACATTTTATCTAGTTCGGCATCGTAATAATGAACGTCTGTAGCGCATTGCCGCTCACAAACCCGGCAGTGAATACACCGGTCCTCAATTCGTTCAATAGCAAATTCTGGTAGAAGATATGAATACATAATCTCACCCTTAAATAGATTTATTTAAGCTCTTTAAGTGGTCTTCGGAATTTAATCTTACCACTACCGGCTCACCCCCTTGGGGAGTCCAGACGAGGTCCAAATCCGGGCAAACGTGTCTAATGGCTGCTTCTTCAGAAGATAGAAAAACCAAGTCATCCTTTGCGCCGGCCGTAATTGGCCGGAGCCTGATTCTATCCGTAAGACCGAACATCTCGTGGTGATGAGCCACAATTACCGTAAATGGCCCGTTCATCAGCAAAGGGGCGTAAACCATGCGCAGGGTGGTATAAAGCTTTTTTTCCTTTTCCGGCAGGTGCTCAATTATATCCCACATGGACGGGGCAAAAATTTTAGCCACTATTTCAATGGGCAACCCCTGCCGGCGCATTAGCAAGTCTACCGCGTAAGCCATCACCTCAGTATCGGTATGCAGGGTGCAATAATAATCGTACATTTCTAAAAATCTTTTATTTGTTCCGTAAGAGGAAATCTCGCCATTGTGCACCACCGTCCAATCAAGGATGCTGAAAGGATGCGCCCCGCCCCACCATCCCGGCGTGTTGGTAGGGAACCTGCTGTGTACCGTCCAAATATACCCTTCGTATAACCTGTCCAGCATAAAATAAGCGGCTATTTCTTCCGGAAAGCCTACCCCTTTGAAAACGCCCATATCTTTGCCCGATGAAAAGACGTAGGCCTCCTCAATATTAGTATTAATAAACATTACCTTGGAGGTTACGTATTCATCGTCAGGTATAGCTTGTTCCATCTCCCCTTTTTTAGGGGCTACAAAGTACCTCCAGACAAGAGGGGG
>DMDI01000071.1 GCA_003445555.1 Desulfotomaculum sp.
TTGGGGCGCTTAGGGGCCGATATAGTGGGGCAAAGTATGTGTCCGGAAGTATACCTGGCCAGAGAAATAGCTGCTTGTTACGCCCGAATAGATATAGTCGTCAATTATGCCGAAGGGGTGGTTGAAGATTGGCAGCATGATACGTTAAGTAAAATATTTCATCAGGAAGCCCCGCAGATGGGAAAAATACTGCTATACGCCTTAAGTAATATAAAGCTTGACCAGGAATGCAATTGTCCTCAACTACGTTATCCTACTTTACTTGGCGAATAAATCATAATTTACCAGGCAAGATGGGTTTTAGCCGGTCATATAATATAATAACGTTAGACTTGAGGGGGTGGAAAATGGGTTAGGTTTTTAAGCGTATAGTGGTGAATTTAACGTGAATGAATTTGGTTTTAAAGTAAAAGCATAAAAGTAAACGAGTATAGTAAAGAGATAAATGAGCATAAAAAATAAGGATAAGGTAAGCAAGAGAGGTAAATTTTAAGGCGTCTGTTTATAGACGCCTTAAAATATCTTGGATTATGAATTATCTGGAAAAGATAAGATATTAAGATAATGGTTATTTATAAAGTATTCTTCTTGCTCCCCGGTAATTATTTTGATAATAAGCGTCGCGCAATGAGGAATAAATTACCCCTCTGGAAGAGGAGGATGCATGAATGAACTTGTTATCACCGCAGTAAATTCCTACGTGATTAATGCCTCTATTACCGTAATAACTAAAGAAAACCAAATCACCCGGTAAAAGCCCTGCTTTACTCACCGGCTTACCAACTGCAGCCTGGGCCGCAGCATTATGAGGCAGGTTAAAACCAAGGCTTTTATAGACATAAGATGTAAAACCAGAGCAATCAAATGCCCTTGGTCCTCCAGCGCCGTACGCATACCTGCTTCCCAACAGGGATACAGCTTTTCCTAAAACCGTACGTACGCCTGAGAAACTTATCCCGCGCGATACGCGGTCTGTTTTTAAGGATGAATGGTATGTGGTAGAAACAACAGAGATATTTAATTTTTGTCCGGGAAAAATAGTTGTATCTTTTAAATTATTCTTATTTTGTAAAGCGCCTACGGTAGTATTATTTTTGAGGGCGATGGAGTATAAAGTATCTCCCTTTTCAACCACATAAACATCGGCCATAGCGCTTAAAGGTAATAAAACCGCACTTAAAAAAATTACCAAAAGGATTTTTAATAAATGCAACGCGCCCTAAATCACCTCGCTTTCTCTGCCAACTTCTATTTAATATTAAATTGTTCGACATTCTTTGCCAATCTCCTTCTTTTTTAAAAATAAATTAAAAATAAAAAATCCAGTTTATTTCGGTTAAAGTTATATTCTGTTGCCAAGCTCATATATATATTATTGTTAATGTATGCCAATGAAAATTTCATTTTTTTAGAAAGGAGTTTTGGGTATGGAAAAATCAGATCTTTTCCGGGACATTGCTGAACGTACTGGTGGTGATATTTATTTAGGCGTAAGTGGTGGGGTACGTACAGGTAAATCGACTTTTATTAAACGTTTTATGGAATTATTGGTTATTCCCAACATTAAAAATCCCTATGATCAGGAAAGGTCTAAAGATGAATTACCGCAAAGCGGTGCGGGGAAAACCATCATGACCACGGAGCCGAAATTTGTACCAAATGAGGCCGTAGAAATAAACATTGCCCCTGGTCTGCAAGTAAAAATACGTTTAATTGACTGTGTGGGCTACCGGGTGGAGGGAGCGCTTGGTTACGAAGAGGAAGAAAACGGGCCGCGGATGGTCACTACTCCATGGTTTGAAGAACCCGTTCCATTTCAGGAAGCAGCCGAGGTGGGAACGCGCAAAGTTATTTCTGAACATTCCACCATGGGCATTGTGGTAACTACTGACGGCAGCATAACTGATATACCGCGGGAAAACTACGTAGAGGCGGAAGAAAGGGTTATTGCGGAATTCAAAGATATCAACCGCCCCTTTTTAGTGCTGTTAAATAGCACGAGCCCGGATTATTTTGAAACCATTCAATTAGCGGAAGATTTATCCCAAAAGTATGATGTTCCTGTTTTGCCTGTGGATTGTTTGCACTTAACTCAACAAGACATCTTATTTATTTTAGAAAATGTTTTATTTGAATTCCCCGTAAATGAAGTAAAAATTAATTTACCCTCCTGGATAGAGGAACTATACTCCCAGCATTGGTTACGGGAAAAATTCGATCAGGTCGTCCAGGAAACAGTTCAAAACATCCGGCGCTTACGGGACGTTAATAGGGCGGTAGAAAATTTGGCGCAAAACGATTTTATTTCCGGAACAAAACTAGACGAAATGGATATGGGCACCGGTATAGCCGTTATTGAAACATCTTCCCCGCCCGAATTGTATTTTAATGCTCTAAGCGAGGAAACAGGCTTCCGGGTAGATGATGAACGTTTGCTGTATCGTTTATTTAAAGAACTGGCCGGGGCTAAAAGAGCGTATGATAAAGTGGCCGGCGCCCTGGAAGAGGTGAAAGAATCCGGTTACGGAGTGGTTATTCCCGGTATAGACGAATTGATTTTAGAAGAACCCCAATTAATGAGACAGGGCAGTCGTTTTGGAGTAAAACTTAAGGCCAGTGCTCCCTCAATTCATCTGATTAAGGCCAATATTGACACCGAAATTACTCCTATTTTTGGAACGGAGAAACAATGCGAAGAGTTGGTGCGCTATATGATGGCTGAATTCGAAGAAAACCCCCAAAAAATCTGGCAGTCAGAAATATTCGGTAAATCCTTGCATGATTTAGTGCGGGAGGGTATTCAAAACAAACTATACCGGGTGCCGGAAAACACTCAATATAAACTGCAAGAAACTATGCAACGTATTGTTAATGAAGGTGGCGGTATAATTTGCATTATTATTTAATTGTTAGGCCTGATAAATTAACTAAATTTTTGGTTAGCTAACATTGCCTCCAAAATTCTTTAATGTTATAATTATAAGCACATTAAGTTTTTTTGGTAAAAGGGAGTAATGTGCTTGTTTCCGGTAATAAAGATAGGATTATTGGGTTTAGGGACCGTAGGACAAGGGACTTACCGTATCTTGACGGGTAATAAAGATAATCTTACGCCAAAAGTAGGGGCGGAAATTAAAGTAACCCGTATTTTAGTGCGTGATTTAGCCAAAGATAGGGGTTTGGAGCTTGACCCGGCCCTTTTAACTAAAGATTATAGCGATATTTTAGAAGATCCTGAAATAGAGATTGTGGTGGAATTAATAGGTGGTCTAAGCCCGGCTTTAAATTACGTGCTATCCGCTTTAGAAAGGGGCAAAAGTGTAGTTACCGCTAATAAAGACTTGCTGGCTTTACACGGGAAAGAACTTTTTGAA
>DMDI01000006.1 GCA_003445555.1 Desulfotomaculum sp.
CAACAAGGTCATGGATGTTGATTTCCGGGCTCATAAGGGCTCCCCCCTTTTTTTTGGTTTTACTCTTTATTTTTACGTTAGCTTCTTTCCTTGTCTTTGTCAAGTATAACCAGATTCACTCCGTTTTTAAGCTTTTAAGCTTTTAAGCTTTAATGATTCTCCTGGCGAATTCTAATATGGCTCTTATAGCCTTTTTGGGATTATCACTCAAATCACTTCCTATAACATTTTCCTGAGCTCCTTTATGGAAATGCTTTGGATAGGTTCGCAGCTTTTTTGCTTCTCTGTCAGGGAGATTATTATATCGATATATCGTCCCATCAACATTTTTTCTTTCCCAGTGATAGGCATAAATACCTTTTTTCTTAATCGAAAGCCAAATATCAATGAAGCTCTCATCCTTTAGCAAAATCCGTAACTTGCCATCTACAGCCAATGTGCCCTCCACTATATCTGCAAAATCACTTAAAGCAATCTGTACAAGTTGTGAATATAACTTGTCTCTGGAAGTCATTTCTGAATAGCCCTCTGCAATAGATTAGCAACCTTCTCTCTTTCTAATTCAAGATACTCAAGCCTGCTCAAATCATCAAAACACTCTGATTCAGTTATCTCCCCAGCCTCAAGTTTTTTCCATAGTTCATCAAAAGAAATTACACCATGTCGGCTTGATAGTTTACTTATTTCAATAGATAAATTTTTTAACTCAATTTCCAGGAAGTGTTTGACTCCCTCTTCAATCAACCTCTTTTTAGGAATCTTTAGTTCCTTTTCCACCATCTGGATTAAGCTTGGCATTTAATTTACCTCCTTTACACTTACCTAGCTTCAAATGCTTCGCGAATTTTATGGATCATTGTCCAGTCAGTTTGGTAGCTTACCCTGGCACTGATTATGATCCATTTGAGCATAAACCCATGTTTTTTAATTCCACATTTGCTAAATATCCTGCCTGATACATCCTAGCACCTCATTATCCATAAAAAGACCATTCATCTTCTGCTCTAAAACTCTTCGGTGTTTTCACTTTAGCATAATTAACAAACCGAGGCAAATAGAATATTATCTATCTGAATGAAAGATAAAAGTACTGATAAGATAAATTTTTATCTTGACGTACTCTTTTATTTTTATATAACATACGTAACTATGTTGCTAATCATTATCATCTTAACTATAAAAAAAGGGGGGGGAGTGCAATTCTTCAATATTATTCAAAAACAAGGAATATAAGGAATAAAGGGTGGGTAAGAGTACGTTATGATTCAACCTTGTAAAAAACAGTTTAGCATATTAATTGCGCTTATCATGCTTACCACGATTATAATTATTGTTAGTGGTTGTGGAACCTCTAAACGTTCCTCAGTTATTAGTAAATTTAGCCCTGGAGAAACAACATTAACTCCAACGGAAGAAACCCAAACTAAACCAACTGTCCCAGATCAGAATAGCAGTGGTACAAAAAATAATAACGAATCAGCCAGCAAGGACAGTACTTCAAGTAAAGGTTCTCTTAATCATGATTATGCTGCTCCTAAGACAAAGGGTAGCTACCCCAGTAATAACGAAGTGCAAAAAGGCAGCAATAAAGGTTCATTAAATGCCCCACCGCGTACCTCAGCAGATAAAAATGCCGGCACTATAGCAGATAAAGTTTACGGAACTTCTAAACCGCCCGAAGAAAAAGGTCTTAAGGGCCCAAAGATAGTAAAGATAATTGATATCTTAAATAAACCCGATAATTATAAAAACCAAACTATACTCGTGGAAGGGAAAATTGTTACTCAATGTAGTTCTGGCTGTTGGTTTAACCTGAAAGATGATACCGGAGTAGTATACGTTGACCTGGCTCCAGGCAATCTGGTAATATCGCAAAAGAGAGGGGCCACGGCAAGAGTATACGGGACGGGGAAGCGGTCAATAAAAAGGGAGATATATACCTCATTGGCAAAAAGGTTGAATTTTAATAAAAGGGAGAATTTAGCGGGATGAATTTTTTTACTTTAGCGATAAAAAACCTGCAACGGCGGCGGGGCAGGACAGGCCTGACCATACTTGGGGTAGCTATTGCCACCGCCGACTTATTTATTCTTGTTTCCTTTAATTCTGATTATGAAAGGCATTTGAATAAGGAGCTTAACAATCTGGGTATGCATATTCTGGCGGTACCTAGGGGGTGCCCTTATGAAGCGGCTTCGCTGATTATGCAGGGCGGTGTTATCCCAAAATATCTTTCCAATAAAGACCTCGACGCGGTAAAGAAAATTGATGGTATAGAGATTGCCAGTCCCATGCTCCTTCACCAGTTTATCGGTCCCGATAATAAGCCGCATGTTGCCTACGGTATTAATATTAACGAAATGAAGCGCCTTAAGCCATGGTGGAAAGTGGAGGGCAGGTTTTTTTCTCAGACCGAAGACAAGGTTAAGGTTCTTGGTAAAGACATTGCCCAGAGAGAAAAATTAAAGGTGGGTGATGTATTGCCTTTTGGTCCGGATAAAGGGCCATTTAAAATTGTTGGTGTGCTTGAGAGAACGGACACCCAGGATGATGAGTTTCATTTCCTGCCCCTAGAGGTTGTCCAAAAGATTTTCGGCAAGCCTGACCAGATAACAGCCATCGCCATCAGGGTAAAAGATATTTCCAAAATACCGGAGGTCACCAGGCAACTGGAGAAAATTCCAGACATTCAGGCCGTGACTATAACTCAGATAATGGGTACAATTATGAATCTGGTAGGTTCGGCCAGGACCCTTCTCGTTTCGGTTGTTATTATCGCCATCATCATTAGCGCCGTGGGGATAATCAATACGCTGCTTATGTCAGTCAACGAAAGGAGAAGGGAATTTGGGGTGATGAAAGCTTTAGGGGCTAAAGGAGCAGATATAGGCAAACTGGTTCTCATTGAAACCTTACTCATAACATTCAGCGGGGGAATAATTGGTTTGTTGTTTTCATTATCCGGGGCAAACCTGATCGAAGTTTTGATTAAAGGAGTAATCCCGTATTCTCCTGCCGCTAGACTTATTTCGCCGGAGCCAAGGTTAATTGGCTTTTGTTTATTGTTCTCTATCGTTGTCGGGTTTGTCTGCGGAATATACCCGGTGGTTAAATCATCTTCCTTAACGCCCATGGAAGCTATAAGGAGTGGTTTAGAATGAATAATAAAATTATCTCCGCCCAAGGGTTAACCAAGGCATATCGCCGGGGCAGCGAAGAAATATTTGCGCTCAAAGAAGTTAGTTTTGTCGCTTCAAGGGGTGAATTTGTGGCTATTGTTGGACCATCTGGTTCTGGCAAGACTACGCTGCTCAATCTTCTTGGCTGTCTGGATACTCCAACGGAAGGCAGCCTTAGGATAAACGGGATTGAAATTAATGGCCTGAAAGAGAAGGACCTGGTAAAGCTACGCCGGGAAAATATAGGTTTTATTTTCCAGCATTTTTTCTCTTGCCCACTTTAACCGTAAGGGAAAATATAGAATTACCCCTTCTTTTTAGCCCGAAAAGTAATTATAAAAGCAAAAAGGGCAGAATAGACGAATTAACCGAACTTGTTGGGCTTAAAGCCAGAGCACATCCCCTGCCGTATCAGCTTAGCGGAGGGGAAATGCAGCGGGTGGCTATTGGCCGGGCTCTTATTAACAAACCAGAGATTATCCTGGCCGATGAACCCACCGGAAACCTGGATTCAGTCACATCCCAAAAAATTTATGAATTATTTCAGGAAATTAATAATCAAGGCCTAACCCTGATTACGGTCACTCATAATATTGATCTGGCAAAAAAAACGCACCGTACCATTCACTTGAGTGACGGGGAAATAAGATAAATATTCCTAGATGATGTTTCCCTGCCTATCCGGGGAGAAGGAAAAGGCAGAGCAAAAAATTTTTTTAAAAATTTTTTTAAAAAAGGACTTGACAATCTTCTTTTTTTAGGTAAAATATTAGTTAGTTGATAAACATTATATACTAGGGGTAAAAAACACGAGGAATTATTCTGAACTAGATGAACTGCGGCTTATCTTTTCCCGCGGCTAAACCAATAAAGAACTGCCAGACTGGCTGGCTTTAATATAACCAGAAAAAAAATAATTAACGAAAGGGGCGTTCTTTCAATATGGGAAACCTTTTACAATCTTATTTTGACCTTACTTTTGACCTTACTAAAGAAAATCTTGAACTGGCGCTTAACACTGTGGAAAAGATAAGTAAGGAATTTGGCAACGGGCAGAATGAAGAGAGATCACTGTTTGAAAGTTAGAGCAGCGTTATTGACGACATTACTAAATTTTATTTCTTGCCGGGGCAGTTATTTGATGTCTTGCCGCGCCAGAAAAGCCCTAGCGGGAAAGAAGTGCTAAATTTTTTTGATGACTGGCTTAAGATACTTAATGATAACACGGTAAGGACATTGAAGTTAAGCGATAAATTAGAGGACCACTATCTGCAGACTATTAATATATGGAAGAGATATGGCTTAAAAACCTATAATAACTGGCTTTCTGCTTTAAAAATCTGGAGCGAAGAAAAACAGGAGGCTAGCTCCCTAAATGTGGAGACAAAACAACAAAATAAAAGACCCGATTTAAAAGGGAAAGCCGAAGAAAAGCAAGTTTCGGTACCCTAACCTTTGAGGCAAGGCGGCAAAATAAAAAACTTGAAGGTCTGGCAGTTCTTTGTACTCCCGCCTTACAGGCGGGAGAGGCTCCGCAAAGGGAGTTTTTTATGTTTTTAAGTAATTACGAAAAAGATTATCTAATACCATGCCTAAAAACATGGCAGGCTTTTTGGAAAGTTGAAAGCCAAAAGCCAATTTTAAATTGATGGTGATATTATGTCTTGGATCTATAAACTAAATAACTCAGAAAGAGGAATTGAAACTCTTTATAAGTGTTGGCATTACTTACCCTAAAGATATTTTTTGGCCTGCCTAAGAGAGTCTGTCGAAAAACCCCCTATCTTTATTTGTAAATAAAATACCCAATAGCATTCAGTTATGATCTGGTGTATGTCTCATCAGGGTAATTGCGTATAATACCAATTACAGGTTGAATTAATAGTACAAAAGGGGTATAATTTTATTAAAATACTACTATAAGAGGAGTTGATACCATGCAGATTAAACCGTCCGCAAGCATCAGACAAAACTATAA
>DMDI01000005.1 GCA_003445555.1 Desulfotomaculum sp.
GACCCGTGCCGGTTCAGCCAGTATCACGTGCATACTGAAAACCTGTTAAGGAAGATGGGCATAAAGAATGTTGCCTTGCTGACACTTTCCTCTGGGAACAGCTACGGGGGGCTGGGGATCAGCTTTACCCGCAGAACCTGGCAGGCGGTGGTGATCTCCGATGTTCTTGAAGATATCCGGAATGCGCTGCTGGTCCTTGCTGTCGACAGGAAGAAGGCTTTAGCTGTCTTTGATCGTTTAATAGGTGAGATCGTTGACGGTATAGAAAAAGATGGATGGAAAGAATTAAAGAAAAGATTAAATAAAGTCGCAGCAGAGTTGTCGAAGATTTCCTTAAAGCAATCCCTGGATGAAACAAAAAAGGTTGCTCTGGTCGGGGAGATCTATGTCAGAAGAGACAGTTTTTCCAGGCAGTGCCTGGTAGAGAAACTGGCTGCAAGGGGCATAGTAATCAAAGTTGTTCCAGTGGCTGAATGGGTCTATTACTGTGATTATACGGTCAGAAACAATCTTTCCGAAAAGGCGGATTTAAAAGATAAGCTAAACGTTTTTATAGAGAGTTACTTCAGAAGAAAATTTGAACAAGAGATCAAGTCGATCTTGGCGAAATCCAATTTGTATGATTATCACCTCATAGATGTCGACAAAATAATGGAAACCGCCAAAGGATTAATATCACCTCACATAATAGGAGAAGCGGTATTGACAATTGGAACCTCGATTAATGAGATAATTGATCACGTCGATGGCGTCATTGCCATCGGGCCTTTTGGCTGCATGCCGTCCAGAATTTCCGAGGCTATCCTGAGTGAAAGGATAAGCGCCCATAAAAGTAAGGTTTCCCCACGCCTGCTGATCGAAGAGGTACTTAAAAATTATCCCCATCTACCTTTCTTGAATATAGAAACTGACGGGAACGCCTTTCCGCAGTTAATCGAGATCAGGCTGGAGGCGTTCGTCCTGCAGGTTAAAAGAATAAATGAGTTGGTAAGGAAGCTAAGGGAGCGAAACATCTATGAGGAGGAAGCAGTGATTCAATAAAGATAAGAATCCTCTTTAAAAAAATTCCAAGCCTCACCTGAAAATTTTTATCTTATCAAACCCTTCCTCCAGACTTGGCATTTCCAACTCCCGGTACTTTGCTTCAATTACTTCCCCAGGGACCCTCTTTCCGGGCGGGCGTGCAGCATTGCGCTCGATCAGGGAGTCGAGATCCTGCAAGAAAACTATAGCTTCAATTGAAGCTCCGGCCTGCTTTCCGCGACTAATCAACGGCTTGCGACGAGCCTTGGTGGTATTGGTTGCGTCGAAGCAAACCTCTTTACCAACCGCTAGAGCTTGAGACAAGCGCTTATAGGCTATCCACCAGACAGCAGGCTCCAACAAAGGATCATACTGCACCCCAAACTCATCGCGGCGTATATCGTCAGTGCTGATTACTTCACCCCTGAATTGATGCAGCCAGGTGGATTTCCCTGCTGCCGGCGGGCCAATGAGCACTATCAGTTTACCAGCCATAAATTTCTTTTAAGTGTAACATTGTATCTTAGGGTTAAGTATTTACAAAATAAAAGGGATATATCCATCATTTAACATATAAACAAGGATTTGTTCAGGTATGCCTTTCCCATCAATTGCTAAGCGTGCTCATGTTTCGCCTTTTATACTTGTACGAACTCGTTCATCCCCGGGTTTGTTAAAAAAGGATTTATTATAAGATGTATAGAAAAGTTAAGGTAACTATATAAGGGAGGTTAAATTTCCTGTGTCAGATAAATCATACGAAGCAGGAGAAAACTATAAATATCCTTTAATTGTTAAAAAGCTTCTTGTTAATCCCTTCTTTATTCGCCTGAACAAGAAATTATCTATAGGTGTTAATGTCAATCAAAAATTAGGCCACTTGCCGGTTAAATTTTAGGCCACCAAAGCGTAAAAAATTAAACACCCTCCGATTGCTTAGCAAGCGCCTGCTTGAACCTAAAACTCTCCCCATTAATATTTTAGAATATGAGCATTGTGGGTAAGCCGGTCCAATAAGGCGACGGTGGACCCCCTTGTCAAGACAATAATTTTTCAAATTTAAGATACACAAAGGGGCCCCCTTTCTTTTGATTTTTTATATTATTTATTAAGAAGTTTTTTCGTCGTAGGGGCTGTGGTCAGTGCGGCTAACGCGATAGCGTTATCCGAGTTCTGTGAAAAACCCGTTTTTCGGGTTATCCGCAGAGCGACACTATCCTCAGCCGGTTCCAACAGGCGAGTCGAATGGTATACTTCAGCTGGCGTTTTATAACCAAGAGACTGATGTGGTCTGATATTATTATAAAAGTTGATGTATTGGCTAATGTGTTGTCTTGCCTCTCTTGGGCTTGTGTAATCATTCAGGTAGACCTCTTCATACTTGATTGAGCGCCAGAGCCGCTCCGTAAAAATATTGTCTGTGGCGCGGCCTTTACCATCCATACTAATTTGGACTCCAGCATTTTGAAGGAGTTGGATATATTGCTGGCTTGTAAAATGGCTGCCCTGATCGCTATTCCAAATCAACGGCCTGGCTTGACTCAGTGCCCGTTTGGCAGCCGATAAAACAAATGCAATTTCCAATGATTGGTCGAGT
>DMDI01000066.1 GCA_003445555.1 Desulfotomaculum sp.
TGCTCCCGATAAAAACTTTATCCTCAATGACGGTTAACCATTTTTTTTGACCGTCATAATTACAAGTAATCGTTCCTGCGCCAACATTTACCCCTTGCCCTATATGGGTATCCCCTACATAGCTTAAATGCGGGATTTTACTGCCTTCTTCTATAACTGACTGCTTAACTTCTACAAAGTCTCCCACTTTTACCTTACGGGCAAGACGGGTGCCCGGACGAAGATAAGCAAAGGGACCTATGGTACAAGAATCCCCAATGGTACTTTCCATAACCACTGAATTTGAAATATTTACGTCATCTCCAATCTGCACCGATTTCAGATGCGTTCCGGGGCCAATAATACAATTGGCTCCTATCCGGCACGCTCCCTCAATAATCGTAAAAGGGTAAATAACCGTATCCGGTTCTATTTTTACCTCTAAATCAATAAACGTGGTAACAGGATCCAATATGGTGACCCCGGAAAGCATTATTTCTTTACGCACCCGCTGCCGCACAATTTCCTCCACCGCGGCTAATTGACAACGGTCATTAATTCCTTGAATTTCCTTCTCATTTTCCACTAAACAGGTGGCCACCGGTAAGCCTTGGCGGACATAGGTTTCTATAACATCCGGCAAGTAGTATTCTTGCGCGGCATTTTCTGCGGCCAGGCTGGCCAGGGTTTTAAAAAGGCCCTCGGCCATAAAACAATATATCCCTGAATTAATCTCTTGAACGGCCAATTCCGCAGGCGAAGCATCCTTTTGTTCCACAATTTTAACCATCTGTTGGGCAGAATTACGAATAACCCGGCCGTAACCGGCAGGCTCTAGCATTTTAGCCGTTAATACGGTAGCCGCGGTTTTAGAGGTGGGAGATGAGAGGTGGGAAGCGGGAAGAAAACATATACCCTCCTGGCTGTTGGTTACCGGTAGTTGACTTTGGTGAGTTTTAATCAATTTAACCAGGGTGGTAGAGGTAATAAGGGGCGTATCGCCACCAAGAACTAAAATATCCCCGGCAAGCCCGGCCAAAACCTTTTCCGCCTGAAGTAAAGCATGGGCCGTACCTAATTGTTGTTCCTGATAAACTATCTCTCCATACGCCTTGGCCACCGGAACAACCTGCTCCGCGCCAAAACCTGCCACCACAACTATTCTTTCTGCCCCAGCCCTTTTTACGGCCTCCAAAACATAAGTAAGCAACGGCCGTCCACAAGCTTTATGCAATACCTTAGGCAATTTAGAGCGCATTCGGGTTCCTTTTCCGGCGGCCAGAATTACCGCGGCCACCGGTTTAATTTCCGGTTTAAAACAAGGTTGCATAAATACCTCCCGAAGTAAAATAATATTTTAAGGAATCAAATTTAAATTTATTTACCACCTTTCTTTTTTAAATTTAAAATTTCCCTTACTAAGGTCAGGTCAGCCGGCTTATCAATATCAATTCCCACTTCGGGAAAATTACTTTTAACTACCGTTCCTTTAACGTTTAAAAGCCGGGAAACTCGCTGAGTTGCTTCAGCTAAGGTAATTTGGCGAAGTAAAAAGCGCCACAAAAAGCCAGTTCCCAGTATGCGCCCTAATTTTAAAGGACTTTTTCGGGCCTCTACGAAAGGCGATCCTTTTTCTAAACAACGGGTAAATACAGCCGGGTTTAGTAAAACTAAATTCCCGCCGGTAAACACCCCGTCTTTAAGATTAACGTAAGTACGATGGACCCTGGACAGCGGAACATTTAGCGCCGTAAAATAATTTTCGATTACTTTCCGGGATATAATAGGATAAAAAAGATCAGCACTGTTTAATCCCTCGCACTGGTTAAGAAAATCTTCTACTGCCGCGGCGGTGAGCAAGGGAATATCGGAGGTAACAATAAGCGTATAGCGGGTCTCAGGGCAGTATTCCAGGCCAATTTGTACATTCTCCAGCATGTCTTGCCCGGCGGAAACTAATGATACCCGGTTATTACTCAAGTAATCAGCCAATTCCTTTTTAGGCCCCACCACCACCACTTGATTTATCCGGGGCACATTTAATAATGCTTCCACCACGTATACCACCATTGGTTTTTCTGCAATTGGGATTATGGCTTCATGACTTACCGGGCTGTAATTTTTAAGCCTGCCATTATTAGCCCTACCGGCCAAAACAACTGCTTTTACCATCATATCCCCCTTATTTTAACAACTATAACTTTTAAAAAATTATTTAAACTAATAATTATTTTACTTTCCGCCGGAAGAAATCCCTCTTTCTTGCCGTAAGTTATTGAGTAGGGCTTCTTCGGCATTTTCGATATGTTTTTGGGCCAGTTCTTGGGCCAGGGGTACATTGCGTTCACTGATAGCTTCAAGAATTTTTTTGTGTTCTTCGGTAGCTACCCTTGTTCTACCGGGTTGCGCTAAAGAAGTGGTACGAAAATGCTGAATTTGAGTTTTTAGGAGCGTAATAATCTGCTCTAATCTTTTATTGCGGCTAGCCCTATAAATAAGGTCGTGAAATTTAGTATCCATTTCCACCATATGGGCTAAATCGTGCTCATAATCAGCCGGCAAAGAAAGATCGCGCCCCTGATTATCTCCTTCTAAAAAATTAGGGCTAAAATTTATATTATATTTATGTTGGTGTAAAATTAATTCTATTTCTTCCAGTTCTTCAGCCGTAATTCTTTCGGCCGCAAGGCCGGCCGCCAAACCCTCCAGCACCGCCCTTATTTCTAAAATATCAATAATATCTTTTGCTTTTACGTCGGATACATAAACTCCTTTACGGTAAGCCATGACCAAAAGTCCTTCTAGTTCTAGCTTCCGAATTGCCTCCCGCACCGGGGTTCGACTAACCCCTAGCTCTTCGGCTAATTGAATTTCCATTAATCGTTCCCCTGGTTTTAGCCTTCCCTGAAGAATGGCTTCGCGCAAAGATTCATAAACTATTTCCCTTAAAGGTTTATACTGGTCGAATTTAATGGGTTTAAGACGAGGTTGTTTTTGGTTCATTTTTAATAATGCTCCTTTTTAAATGGCCAAATATTCTAACTAAGATAAGTGCTAATCAAATTGGCTTTTAAGCGATAATTTTTTTGCTTGATAAATCGGGCCGCCGCAAATTCTGCCGCTTCTAAATCAGGGTATAAACCAAACACGGTAGGGCCGCTGCCGCTCATATTTACCCCTAAGGCTCCTGTTTTTGCTATAAGCTCCTGTTTAATCAGGGCAATCTCCGGATAAATTGAGGCGGTAACCGGTTCCAAGGCGTTATAAAGCAAACCGGCAACAACCTTTAAATCTTTTTGTTTTACGGCCTTAACTAAAGCCTGAATGTTTGAAGGCGGGCATTTTAAGTTCCTTTGGTCATATGCTTGGTATACTTGGGCGGTAGATACACTAAAAGACGGATTTACCAACACTACTCCCCACGGTGGTAAGGGAGGTAAGGCCACTATTTGCTCTCCCTTGCCCCGGGCTAAAGCAGTGCCCCCGGTCAGGCAAAAGGGAACATCTGCCCCCAAGCGCTCCCCCAAACTCAGAACTTGCGCCTTAGTTAAGCCCAAGTCCCATAACTGGTTTAACCCTTTTAAGGTGGCCGCGGCATCCGCCGAACCGCCGGCTAAACCAGCCGCCACCGGAATATGTTTTTCTATTAAAATATAAGTACCCATTCGGCAACCCGTGTATTCTTGCAACAACCAAGCGGCTTGATAAACTAAATCATCTGAACCGGCAGGAGTTAAACCGGGAGCATAATAGACATAAATACCTCTTTCCTTTTCCTTAAAAACTAACCGGTCCGCCAAAGCAACTGTTTGCATAATTGTTTCCAGTTCGTGATAGCCATCGGAACGAATCCCGGTGATATTTAAGGATAAGTTTATTTTAGCCGGCGCTAATAATTCAAGCAAACCATATCACCTATAAGAACAATAATTAAATATTAATTTAAAAATTCCTTTATTTTTAATATAAACATAAAACTCTTTAATATCAAGGCTTTTATTCACTGAAAAAAAGATTTGCTAACCATTTGCAAACATTATTTTAAAATCCGAGATTTTTAGTGGCCTTAACAGCTTCACCTTGCATGTTTGGTAGTATGTGGCTGTACCTATCTAATGTAATCTGCACCGAAGAATGCCCAAGCCTTTCTGAAATAATTTTTGGGTGTACGTTTGCTTCAAGCAAGAATGTTGTATGTGTGTGTCGAAGGTCATGGAAGCGGATCATCGGCACTCCCGATTTTCCAACGGCTATTCTAAAAATCCTGCTTGCGCTGAATAAATACAAAGGACGGCCCGTTCTGCTTGACCAAAAAACCCAAGAAACGCGGCCAAAACCCAACTTCAGCGCCCTTTCTGTGGTAAGTTTTTTATGATTTTTCAATACATTAACTGTCGCTTCGTCAATAGGAATATTTCTCAGTGCACTCCTTGTTTTCGGTGATTGAAGTACAGTTTCTCTGGAAATATTTGCTACTGAATGTTTAACCTGGACTGTTTTTCGTTCAAGGTCTATATTTTCCCACTGCAAGGCAAGCAGTTCTCCCAACCGGGCACCGGTTTTTAAGGCTAAATAAAAAAGCACATAGTACTTATGGTCGGCAGTAGCTTTTAAGAATGCTGCCGCTTCTTCTTTTGTCCATACCTTCATTTCTTTCTGCGCTACTTTGGGTGGATCAACAGCGTCCATAGGGTTCCGGCTTAAAAACCCTGTTGCAGTTGCTTTTTTTAATGCTTCTTTCGCGATAACATATAAATCTTTTGTTCTTGAGGGGTTTAGGTTAAACTTTTGCAGTTCAATTTCAATGTCCATTGCCGTTACCTTTTGCAAAGGTTTAGCTGCCGTGTCAGTGTTTTTCCACCGTTTGATACGATACATGTACTCATTCCAGGTTGTCTGCTTTACTTTATTTTTCATTGCCCCCAACCATAAATCCAGGTACTCCCCAAAAGTCATTTTTGAAGGTTCGGTATAAAAACCAGTTTCCAACTCATTGATTAGACGTGCTAGTTCTTTTTCCGCTTCCTTTTTTGTTCCGTTGACTGCAACCCATTTCTGCCTTCTCTTGCCGGTGACTGGGTCCCTGGGTAGTTCCACCACTACCGTCCAGGAGTCTCTAGTTCTTTTGCGAATATGTCCTCTCATGTTATCCCTCCCAAAAAAATAGGGCCGGGTGGGACATTTATATATTCGCCCTGCCCGGCCCTATTTCCTGTTAGGGTTGACTTTCTTCTCTTAAGGAATTGTTATTTTTAATAAGCTTTTCTAGTTCAATGCGTGATATTCGGATATGTCTGCCTATTTTGAACGAAGGGATCATTCCTTGTCTGACCAGTTCGTAGGCGGTTGAACGCTTAAGACGCAAGATACTTGCTGCTTCCTGTACGGTCATGATTAGCGGCAGGTCATTAAAATTTGTGATCATGATACCTTTCTCCTTTGATTTTACTATAAAAAAGTTATCGGAAGTATTTTTTTGCAGATAAAGCGCTTTGCTCATTTTAATCATCCCTTATTTTATTGACTTGGCAAAATATATGTTTAGCAATTACTACCGATAAGTCATCTTATCGGAAGTTAGCCTTGCCTTTCCCGAATCCTAAGTGTTAATAATGCAAATATTTGCATTATTAACACCGATCTTGAAACCCTTGCGGATAAACGCCGGAAGATTACCGACCAGGATTTGTAAGGGCTTCGGGATAGGTCGGGGGATAGCCAGGGGGTAAGATTATTACCATGGTAATAATCTTACAATTTTACTGGACAGGAAGTGTGGTGCCCATTAGGACAGGCGCTTATAAATAATACGTAGTAACTACGTCAATTCGGGCGTGGCCAAGGTCATGCGAAATTTCACGAATTATCTCTCTCTCATGATCCTTTTCTCTTCCTAACTCTCTATAACGTTCCTGTGCATATTCGCGCCGGTAGAAATGCAAGCCTGTTGTCGGTAGGTCCTTAAAAATCCTGTCATTACTTTCGTGGTTTTGGACAATTTTTAGTACTTGATCCTGATGACCGGATAGCACGGGTACATCTCTTTCTTTCCCACCTTTTCCGTGACTTACATGCACAAATAGTTTATTTTCAAATGTGTAAATATCTTTGGCCCGAACCGTGGCTAGTTCCCTGCGTCTTAAGCCGGTTGCTTTAGTAAATTCTATTACATTTTTGTTTTTTTCGTTTATCACTGTTAATGGGGCCCTTCTGGATCGGGTAATATTCTCTTTTTTACGTTTCGGTATTTCTACTTCTCTGGCTATGTCATGATCCTTGAACGCTTTTCGAAGGCCAGCGCGATCTAATTTCACCGACCAAACTGATTTGTTTCTTATTCCTTGCTTTAAATATTCAGGCACTAATTCCCGGGCTTTTTCCAGATTGCCGGTAACGCCGTTGCGTTTACAATAGTCCGAAAACTCTCTTGCAACTTTGTGGTAATTTTTGTAAGTTTCATAGCTAAAAATTCCGGCATCAAAAATTGCTTTATTCATGGCGTCCCAGACGTCGCTACCGGAAAGACCTGCGGCCCGGGCAGCTTCGATCGCTTTATGTTTGATCTGATGCTTTGACTGCCCGAACGCTTGTTGAGATTTTAAGCTACCGCTTAATTGGTAATAGATACTGCCCTTTTTGCCCATGAAAGCTATCCCCCCTAAAGCTGAAGTTTCCGGGCCACTATAAATAAAAAATCCGGGTAGAATATTCCCGGTTGATTTTTTTTCAGGATTTTTTTTTCAGGAATTTTTATCGGTATTTTTCAGGAATTTTTTTTCAGGAAATTTTTTTCAGGATTTTTAGATATTTTTTCAGTGATTTTTTTCAGTTTTACTCTGGTAAATTTTAGATATTATTTCCAATTATTCTGCTAAATTATGGGAATGGGAAAAAGGGACGCGTTCACTCAAAGGTTTAAGGTAACCTGCTTCATGGTTTACTTTCGTTCTTTTGCTACATAATCTTCCAATTTTGGCTTATCTGGGGGGTTTCACATCTTATCCGGGGGTTCGTCTTAATTGGAAATGCTACTTATATAGGGTATGCTTCGGTGCGCCTGTTTAATGCCTTTCGGCTACATTTTTTTACATTCCAAAAAGTGAAGGAAAAAACGATAACCTTCATTTTTTTTGGCTAGCAATTATAGGTTCACTAGCTAACCTCTCGGACCTACCTTTCACTCTCGCGCTGTCGCTTATAAGCAACATTGCAACCTTTGCTTCAAGCTACCTTTAGTTGGTAATCTTTTTGAAGAAGCAAATGCCCTGCTGCTTACAGGGAAGATCCCGGTCGGTCCTACGCTACCATAACTCGCAGATTTGCAACGTTTTAACGTTGTTTGCACTGCTACATTCCCAGTTAGGACGCATCATGGTAGTTTGTCTATGCCGTGCTAAACTTCATTTGCATTACGCTATCCATTCAGGACGATCACGGACGATTAACCAATATATACAACTTAATAATAAATGAATATAAAAATTTGTCAATCCGTCCATGAAATTAAATTTACAAATAAAAAAAAGCTTATATATCAAGGGCTAAAAGTACTTTTACTATAGCGACATATCTAAATTTTAAAAAAATTCTTGAAAAAAAAAATTCTTGAAAAAAAAATTAGAACGTTGTTACCACTCAACTCTTAATGCCATAACCCAACCGTGTTTTTGATGGTAATACATTCTTTTCACAAAGTCTATTTTTCCTGATTCACGTATCCATTCCCATGCTTCGCGGGCCAGGTGCGGGTTTTTCTCAATTAGGATAGTCCAATGTTCCGTATATTCATATTCTTTATTTACTTTTAATTCAGCTAATTCAGCAAAAATTAATTCCGATTGACTAGCAGCGGATTTATTCCCGGCCTTTTTGGCCCACTTGGAAATTGCATTTCTTAACCCGGCAATACGTTTACACGCTTTCTCATATTTTTTGATTGCACCAGTGTATTCATTCCAGTCAAGAATTACTTTTATCCAGGTTGCGTTATTAGGTATATCACCACCTTTTGAGTCTTTCCTCTGATCAAAAAATTCGGATTCTTCCGCGGAAGCGATTTCCCATTTGCTTTCCGCGCGGCCCAGTTGACTGTGTCGTTCGATTATATATTCCACTTACTTTTTCACCTACTTTCCATATATTAGGTTGCGATATTTGGCGTTTTTAGGGGCTTAAAACAACCAACAGGTACTAAGATACCTGTTGATTGTTTACAGGGTCATTTTCGGGCTGTTTTGCGCCGTTATTATTTTCAATTTTGCGGGTGATCGTACTGGACTGCCTGAATCTTATTCTGATTTTGTTAGCCCGCAGGGAGAATACGCCCAAATGGGTAAATTGGACTTTCTTGCCGTTGGTGACGTTTTCAACTATTATATCAACGAAATGATCCATCAATTCGCGGACATCTTTACCGCGACAACCCATCCGGTGCGAAATCTCACGGATAATTTCCTTGGTGCCAATTCTTTTGTTTTCGATTTTACTCATCTTTAATTTCTCCCTTTTCAAAGATTATCCAAATTTTTCCCGTAACTGTCGTTGCAATCTTGTGCAACGGACTCTCTTTCTTGACATGCAACGGACTTTCGGAATAAAAACACCTCCTAAAAAGAAAAAGCCCGGCTTTGAACCGGGCTAAATTACATTGAACGGGATTTTTTCTAGTGTTTGTCTAAAGACTAATCTTTAATATTCGGCACCAGACGAACCTTCTTTTTAGCTTCAGGCATATCCTTAGTTAACGGTATCTCTTTCCAACCGTAAATGTCTTCTTTTTCGGTATGGGTGTGGATTTCCCCCGGCACTTCCACCCAGGCAAGCGGCGGGTACCAGACTGATTCGGAACGTTCCGTCGGCGTCGGCGGCACGTAAGGCACATCACTGCCCGTCAGGTCGCGCGCCATTTTGTTGTCATCGTAAGTTGTTTCATCATATTTGCCGTCGAATTTCTCAGTCTGCCAGTTATCGTCAGGGTTATTGCCGTTATTATAGTAGTCTATAGATGCGATTATCTCGTATTGCCCTGGGGTAATTCTAAATCCGTAATCTTGGCCATAATCATAAGTTACGTCAGCGCCGGGCTCAAAGTAGTAGTTTACATTATCGCCTATTTGAGTGAGACTGTTATAATAACCCTCATAGTATCTGTAAAACCTCAGTCTGGCCCATCCGCCTACGTCAAAGGTTGATTTGTACGAAGCTTTGATTCCCAGCGTCTGGTTGAATGTCGGGTTGGTCACGTCCTGACCGGTCTCTTTATCATAAACGTGCATATCGTATATGGAAAGGTTGCTTTCTCCAGCGGGCGGCTCAGGCCCCGGCGGGATAGGCACTGGCGTTTCTCCTTCGGTGTTTAAGATTCGGAAATTGTCGTTATATGCCAAGTTATTCATATTTATTCCCGAACCGGGCAGAACCGGCACCGTTTCTTGCGAACCGCTTGGACCGTGGTGGGTGTTTTGTTGTCCTGCGTAAGGTCCATAGGCATACTGAGTTATCAAATTTTCAAGAATAGATCCACCGCCCAATCCGTTGCTGGCGTCAATGTTTGCCGTGGCGATCACTTGATAATCTTCCGTCTGTAAGGGTACCGTGAAAGTGTAAGATATTTTTCCCCAGCCGCTTTCGTTTGAAGTAGCCGAAATGTCTACTGTTTTTTCGTCTACTTTAATCATGTTGTTATTAATTTTTACATAAGCCCTTAACTTAACGTTTTTGGCAATATATGGCGTTGTATTAAAGACTGACGTCTTGTAGGTTCTGTTGCCCGTATACGTCATTTCCGTCATGGAAAGGCCATAGGGAAAGGCCACCATTACGTCCGCGCTAGTCATGTTATTATTAAATGAATACATGGCCCTGGCGCAGTCTTTGGTAAGATTGACGCTTCCATACATGTTGGATCGCTTGGAATACCATTTCTTCTGGCGACCATTTTCATCAAAACCAGCGGTTTCGTCAGGGGGGGGGGTGTTTTTAAAAAAGCATTTGGGTTTATTGATGGTTTTTTCGGGACGTAAGTCACCGCCGTAATTTCCCCTGGTGATCGGCACGTCACGTTG
>DMDI01000083.1:0-567 GCA_003445555.1 Desulfotomaculum sp.
ATGGTCTTTAAGGCTTAAACAAGGAAGCAAAAAGACCGTCCCCATGCTTCCTAGGGGTAATATGGCTGACGTAACCAGCGGTAAGCCAGAATGTCCATGGAATGATAGTTGCGAGAGCGTAAAACAGCGCAGGGTGTTTGTACTTGGCAATAGTCATATCATTCGCCTTCAAGTTGCTTTGCTAACGTGAGACCCACCTGCCGCCGATTCTTATCATCAAAACTTGATAAATTGTACTGAACTTAATTTATCCGCCAATCTTTAAAAATCGCGCCAGAGCGAGGCGGTCAGGTGCAGCCATTGTTAGGGCAAAATATATTTTACATTATGATTGACTTAATTCATTTAAAAGAGCTTGAATTTGAATTTTAAAATGAGGAATATCGGTCTGAATTATTTCCCACACAATATCTAAATCAACACCAAAATATTCATGGATCAGAATATTTCTTAATCCAGTTATTTCTTGCCACTCAATATTTGCTGATTTTGTTTTGATTTCATTTGAAAGTTTACTTGCAGCTTCGCCAACTATTTCAAGCTGCCTTACACATGCAGACTGAAGCA
>DMDI01000083.1:594-1081 GCA_003445555.1 Desulfotomaculum sp.
TGAATTGCTAAAAAAGTCATCATGTGATTTGTTTCTCGTGTAATTTTCAATTTCAAGAATTGCATCGAAGATATGATGAAGTCTTGCCTTATCACCGACATTATTTTTCATAGATTAATTCTTTATCATTATCTATATATGGGCGAATATATTTTGATATTGCCTTATCTGAGATCAAATCAACTTTTGTTTTTAAAATACCTTCCAGTTCAAATTGCATTCTAACGAACTTTAATCCTATCGGCTTTGAATGATCTAATTCAACAAGAATATCTACATCGCTATCATCATCTGCCACATTTCTTGAGTGGGATCCAAATAGGTAGGCTTTTTTAACAGGTTGATCCTTAAAATAATTTCTTATTCTTTGTATTTTAATTTTGTCTAATCTCATAATTTTATCTCACATGTTTTTATATATTATAATAAATATGTTAATAAAAATCAAAACAAATTTTTAGTTACTGTGATTGTTCTGTGATAATGT
>DMDI01000083.1:1187-6622 GCA_003445555.1 Desulfotomaculum sp.
GTGATTGTTCTGTGATAATGTCACCTTAAAATGTTTCTGAGAAAATGTCACCTAAGTTAAAATGGGAGCTGTCAACATTCTGAGAAAATGTCACCCCAAAAGGGGTAGTTTTATTCTGAGAAAATGTCACCCCTTAAAGAATATTTATCACCTAGCTTTAAAAAGCAATAAAGAGACTTCTAAGTTTATCCTTTAATTAACGCAAGAGGTATAAAAGTATACAGGGGCATAAAAAGAAAGGGAAGATAGGTAAGTTTTTACCTTGAAAAATAGGTCAACTGATCACTAAAGTATAAATGATTTAAAAAACACGGCCTTGACCTTGAGTTGCAAAAAAGCATCGAGCCGCTGGTTGTGGACAGTGTCGGCCTATGGACAACCTTGCGGGTTGACCACAGGCCGCAGGCCTTCGCTAAAGCGTTGCCCACACTGCCCACAACCACGACGGCGAAATAAATCATCATAACCATGAACTATAGCCAGGTAAACACATAAAAGTAGTTAAACCAAGAGTAGTCTATTATAACCCTACTCTATACATGAACGGGGTCTAAAAAAGCTTTTCCTTACCTACCTCCAGGCAAGCCTTGAACTATAAAGGGCCTCCAAAATTTCTCTGTCTGATTCCTATAGCCGAATGACGCGGCTACATACCGGCTGGGCTTGATCCTCCAGGGATGGCCCGGGGCAGATTTGACCGGTATATGCTGTTTTTTAGATTGCTTTTTGACCTTAGCTTCCTTTTTGGGTAGTTCCTCAAGAACCTTTACATCATACACGGAACCATTGTATTCTGCCTTTAAGCCAATTCTGTTGCTTTTAAGTACGGTAATCCTAGCTTTAGGAGGAATAGACGCTGTTTTACCGGCTATTTTTATTTTATAGTAGGTTTTATCCAGGGAGAACGTAAAGCCATTATCAACCTGCCTTGTTTCTTTAACCCACAAAACAAAAGTCTTAGATTAATCTCACCGTCAAGTTGCCTAAAGGTACTTTCAGCTTCTTTGGGTTCTACGGCAAACTTCTGGTTATATTCTTTAATAAACTCATTTAAGAATATATTTGCTTCTTCAATTGTCTTTATGCCGGCAACCCCAAATTCTACCGGCAGCCTGCTTTGAAGAGTTTCCCAGAGCCTTGTCACATACGTCCCTTTGCTCTTCAGGTATTTGAGCATAGATTAGATTTATTCCCAGTTACGGCATAGCCCTGCCAAATTGCGTATCCTTAACTCTTTTCTCAAGTAGTTCTTGGAAAGGTGAAAAATTAGCCTTTGAATATATATCTCAAGCTTTTAAGCTTCACTATCGAATTTTTCGTATCTTCAGCTACGGCATGCCAGGGTTTCCGGCCCCTATTTTTATGAATTACGAACGACTCGCCATGTTCCTTGACCCCCTTTTTAAGGCGTTTTACCTGGCGGCAGCAATAGCCGGAAACTAAAGCCGCTTCACTGATAGTCATTTTCTCGAAAATTTTCGCAACGGGCAATGTAAAACTTGTTTCGTTCTCCCTGTGTCATTGATAATATCATCCTCCCATTTTAACTTAGTGTGATTGTTCTGTGATAATGTCACCCTAAAATATTTCAGTGAAAATATCACTGGTGTAAAATGGGAGGCTATGTTATTGGAAAGCTAAGAGATATAAGTAATTCGGGTAGATAATAAATTAAAAAATTGCACGAGAATGACTACAAAAATTTGAAAATGTTAACTATAAATCTTTTTTATTAAAGACCCATCGTTCATAAAATTATTTAATAATAGTCATAAAGGATTTATATAGAAAGTTAAAGAATAAATATTACATAGGTGTTATTTTATTTTTTTAGAAATATGCATGGGGAGGTATAATTAATGGAAGATTATAATCAAATGTGGACTGATTTAGAAATGGATTTAGAGCGCCATGATGTTTTACTAAATGCCCTTCCTGAACTTTACCAGTCTACTTACCTGGTTCAAAATAACCGGCCCCGGGCAATGGCCTATTTTGATTTTGTGATTTCCGAAATTCACGGGCTCAGGGTAAAGGAATTAGTAGAACATAAAACTAAAGGAGGCAAAATTTTCGGTGCTTTTTGCGTTTACGTCCCGGAAGAAATTATTGTTGCCGCTAATGGGATTTGTGTTGGGCTTTGCGCCGGCGCAGAAATTTCTATTGCCCGGGCAGAGCAAGTATTACCCCGCAATATTTGCCCCTTGATTAAATCAGCCTTCGGTTTTAAGCTGGAAAAAATTTGTCCTTATTTTCAAGCCTGTGATTTAGTTGTGGGAGAAACTACCTGTGACGGAAAGAAAAAAACATGGGAAATTTTATCAGATTATGTACCAATGTACGTAATGGAACTCCCCCAACAAAAAAGGGAAGTGGATAGGGCATTGTGGACGGGTGAATTACTTGCTTTTAAACAAAAGGTAGAAGATATTACCGGGAATAAAATTACGGCTTCGGCTTTGTCTAAAGCTACAACCTTACTAAACTCAAGGCGGGCAGCTTTAAAACATCTTTACGATTTACGTAAAGCTGACCCTGTTCCTATCAGCGGACTTGACGCGCTTTTGCCTGTGCAGGTATCTTTTTTTGATGACCCTCTTCGGTTAACTCAAAAGGTAAACGAATTATGTGCAGAATTAGAAAGTAGAATAAATAATAAAATAGGGGTAACACCCCCAAACACGCCTCGTATTTTAATTTCTGGCAGCCCTATGGTTATACCTAACTGGAAAATTCATTCTATTATTGAAAGTAGCGGAGCAGTGGTGGTGTGTGAAGAATCCTGTACCGGTACCCGTCTTTTTAGCTCTTTAAATACTGGAATAAATGAAAATGACTTAGACGCTCAAATTAAATTTATAGCCGAGCGTCAACTGAAAACAAACTGCGCCTGCTTTACCCCTAATGAGGAGCGCCTGGAAGAAATTTTAGATTTATGCCGGGAGTATAAAGTTGACGGAGTAATTAACTACTCGCTCTCGTTTTGTCAGCCCTATATGCTGGAGGCGGTAAAGATAAAAAAGTATCTTGACCAAAAAAAGATACCCTTGCTCACCCTTGAAACCGATTATGGCCTTGGGGACGTAGAACAAATTAGAACCAGGGTTCAGGCTTTTATTGAGATGTTAAGTAAAAAATAATGGAGTGTGTCAGGACCGATTTAAAAAAATTGTCCCCCACCCTGGTTTTAGTTTATAAATAATGATCGGTTAAAAGAAAAATAAATATAGAAAGGGATGTTTGTATTCCTTATGCTTAACCCAACTTCACCCTTTCAAACCATTGAACCCTTGGGAATCAAGATAAAGTTATTTTTAATTTAGTCTACAATTTTCAACTTCACTAATATCATGCATTAAAAATGTATTACCACCAGCAAAAGATCTAACAAAAAGATAATTACGTTCCTGAAGAAAAATAAATTATCACTACCTGGTTTTTGGCAGCTTATATCCCGATTATAAATGTAAGTGATAATTCCCCATTAACCTCTCATTTAATCTTTCTTCAGGAATAAAAAAATCAAGCCAATAACACAATTAGCCCTTTAGGGTACTTTTCAATGTTTTACAAAAATATGCTAACCTAACCTCCATAAATTACTAAACGCTTGACAAATCTCTTGTTTTTAGGTGGTTTTGTTAAAACGAATATGTAACATGATACCCCATCCTATGGAGATCAAAAGATATATTATCAATACAGGAAAGAATAAGTTATTGTTTAACTTTACTGGATTTGTAGTATTTGCTATATAGACCAAATGGAAGATGATTATTAATAAAATGTTTGTTGCCAAACCAATGAAGTACATCCAATTTGAAATTATTAAAATGGAACTCTCTTTTCTCTCGGGCGCTAACCAATAATCTTTTTTAGGAAAGTTAATCCATTCTTTGGGGCATTTTTTTAATAAAAATGGGGTTAATAGGAACACTATTGCTATAAAGACCAATATGGCACTTGTAAAAATAAAATTAGATTCTTTCGGCTCCCAGCCATTTGGGAAACCATTGGCGCTAAAATGAGTGGCTACTTTTTCGGGCAGGCAAGGCCAATATAGTAGCTGAAAAATTATACCGAAAATTGGGGTTAAAAACAGACTTATTTTCATGAGTACATTTTAACCAGCTAACACCGGTTACTTCAATCCTCCTGTTATATAAAAGAAAAGGACCAGACCCTTAATCCGGCTTATACCATTTTGGAAATTGCTTTAATTTGTCTTTTTGGTTGATAATGCCTGCAGACCTCTTTTTTGCTTTTCCGTTTCGTAAAATCAATCTTTATTATGTTTACGGCTTCCTGCAGGTTCTTTCCTGGCTTAAAAACCACTACCTGCCTAATATTTTAAAGAAAATGTCATGCTTTTGTAAAGACAATTTTTGCTTAATGAAACGGGTTTTTAGCCTACCTGTAAGGAAATGAAATTTTAATTCAAGGATATATTATTTATCTATTTTGCAGAAAGATGTGCAAGTTAAAAATGAGAGAATAATTATCGTAAAACATAAATGAAAACAGTTATATCCTAACTCGGCCCAACTGGGCTTCTTCTTTTTTCAGGTGATGTTTTTTGTATTATCGTTATAATTTTTTACCAAAAAAGAATGACATAAAGATGAGAAATGCTGGAGTTTTTCCTTATTCAAATGGTACACTGATTGGGAGGCCCTGGTCGCCTTGGTGGACAAAAAGTTCCAGTTGTCTTCAATGCTTGCACCGCATCAAGCAAAGATGATGAAGAATATGGAGGCTGCAGGATTCCCGACAGATCCTACGGAGTTCTTAAAGGGCGCTAAGGCGGCGGGGATCCCAATCTATTTTTAATTCCTAACCCCCGACCGCACTATTTTTAAGAAACGGCATTAATAGTAAAGGGATTTGACCTCCTTTAAATCATCCAGCCGGTTGATTTTTATCATTTTTTCCGAAACCGTATACAGCAGGTTATCAATGTACAGAATTCTTTTTATGGCTGCGCTTTGATAGGGCGGGCTGAGAGCCTGCCCCGCTCCTTGCGGCTCATAAACCGGCTCAGGCACTTTCCGGTACATCTCCCCATGCGTAAGAGTACCCTTTAACCAGATTCCTTTAGTTAAAGACAGGCCAAAAATGTAGGCGCCCTCCCACTGCCCGTAATATTTATGACGGTATTCGGGAGTTACTGTTGCGCCGTTTTTTACGTCTTCCCCAACACCTTCGTAAAACCACACCGGGTATTGAACGGGCAGGGCCAGCAGACTCTTTGATTTGCTGAACAAAAAGGCTTTGTGGTCATTTAAGGCCGGGGAGTCCGCGTTATCCCGTTCAATAATATATTTTGCCTTTTCCTTGGGCTGTTCCGGATTGGTCACGTCAAACAAAGCTATTTTAACGGCGTTTTGCCACCTGGGCCGGGGAGGCGGGGGCGGGATAATTCCGGACGGTTCAGG
>DMDI01000083.1:6721-8313 GCA_003445555.1 Desulfotomaculum sp.
GGGGCGGGGGGGGCGGGGGCGGGATAATCCCGGACGGTTCAGGCCTTGTCTCTTCTTCCATGATAACCGCCCCACCCGTTTCCTTCCCCAGGCCGATAATATGGTTTTCATCGTAAGGGTGCAGGTAACTGGAGAAGCCGGGTATTTTAAGGTAACCCAATGTTTTGGGCTGGTCCGGATACGTTAAATCAATGACAAAGAAGGGGTCAGTTTCCCGGAAAGTAACCAGATACACCCGCTCGCCCAAAAACCGGGCCGAATATATTCTTTCCCCCGGGGCAAGACCGGTTAGCTGACCGACCGGTTTTAGTTTTTCGTCATAAACAAAAATGTTATTTTTGGTGCTCTCCTGCCACTGGGATGGTTCATGAGAAGTGGTGGCAATTCTAAAATAGCCTTTGTGCTCATCCATGGAAAACTGATTTAGCACCCGGCCGGCAACATCAGCGCTGGTCTGGTACTTTACCTTCTGGCCGGTCAGGTTAAGCTTGTGCACCGTGGTTTGGTCGTAAAACAGCGCCATTTCTTTGGCCGACTCCTCAACAAGCCGGGCCATTTTTTCTTCGTCTACCTTAAGGTCCTTTACTTCCCCCACCAGTTTTTCTACCGCCAGTATCTTTTCGGCCGGACTGCGGCTAGACCCGCAGATGGCTTTTATCTTTTCCCCCGTTTGACCCGGTACGGCAAGGGCTAAGGAATTCAGGTACTTTTCCATAAGGGGCACTACATTTCCCGAACCCGAGGAGGTTAAAAAAATGTTATTTTGGGAAACAAAAACCTCCTGCGTAAGGCCGGTTAAAAAGACCTCATTGCTGACCAAAAGCGTATTTAAGTCAAGGGTGGTCACCAGGCTGTACCGGTAGGCCGGGAAATATTCATCTTTAAAATATTTAATTTTACCGGCCGGAACGGTGATTGACTTTTTTCGGTCAAAAACAATTTCGGGCAGCTTTAACTCCTGGCCAAAATAGCCGGATGGCAAATTTAAATCCGTAGGTGTATAGGCAATTAAATAAACGTAGTTGTTTATCATCCTGGAAGTTACGTAAGAGGCCCCGGTTAAGGAAAATTCTTTTATCAGTTTTGGCCTGCTCTTGTCTTTAAGGTCAAAAACGCTTGTCCTTAAGCTTGAACCGGGAGAGCTAAAATCTTGCGCCAAGACCACCAGCCGTCCGTCTCTTACAAAAATGCCGGTGGGTTCACCACCAAGCTCGGTGGTGGAAAGGACCCCGGCGGCGTCTGGCGGGTAAGCCCGGGCAATAATCAGTTTTTTGCCGGCTAAAACATATAAATATTTGCCGTCACTTTTTACCATGTCTGCTTCATCCACCCCCGCCACCTGGATATTGGTAGTGGAAAATTCGGGGGTAGGAGCTTCAATAGATTTCATGTACTGGGAGTCGGATTCGGCGGGGACAGGGCCGCCTCCAGCTAAGGATAGAGGTAATCCTCTTTCACGGGGCAGTAAAAACCCGCGCGGGGTACGCCGTAACAACGGGGCGCTTCTTGGTCTTTCCCCTCCATCCTTTTTTTAATAGAGACCATTCCTCCAATGGTGATGGGGGGCGCCGGAGGAAGTTTCAGGAGGCCCT
>DMDI01000108.1 GCA_003445555.1 Desulfotomaculum sp.
CAAAAAATAAAGCAAAAATTTAAATCCGATTTTATCTCTTTATATGCTCGCGGCCGCAGGATTCCTCATACGCATATATTTTTAATTCCTACCGTAAGCGGCGATTTAACGGACCGTTTTTTTAACGCCCTGGAAAAATTTCAGGAATCTCCCGGGGAATTAATTAAAATAAAAAATTCACTGGAATTAATTGCCGCAACTCTTTTAGACAATCCATCAATTTAGGAATTTTAGTCCTCAAAAAATTGGACAAGCTAAAATTATTATAAGTTTTGCTTAAAATAAAAATTTTAAAGAAGGAGATTTTTTAAAGAAAGAGAATTAAGTATTAATAACCGAATTAAAAATTTATTAGAAAGGGTGAAGTAAAAAATGCTGGCAAATTATAATCTTACTGAAGAACAACAAATGGTCCTAAATACGGTAAAAAGACTGGCAAAGGAGAAAGTAGCCCCAAGGGCGGCAGATATTGAAAAGGAAGGTAAGTGGCCCCAGGATATTTTTGAATTATTTAAGGAAAATGGATTGCAGGGAATTCCCTGGCCGGAAGAATACGGTGGGACTGGTACAGGGTCATTAGTTTTAATGATGGCTTGTGAGGAACTGTCCAAGTATTGTGGAGTTTCTCCCTTTGTCATGGCTTTAAATGATTTAGGAGCGCAGCCAATTATGGTGGCTGGTACAGAAGAGCAAAAACAAAAGTATATTGGCCGGATTGCCGCCGGAGAATCTTTAGCAGCCTTTGGACTTACTGAGCCTGATGCCGGGAGCGACGTAGCCGCACTTAGAACTACCGCTGTCCTTAAAGACGGAAAGTATATTTTAAATGGACAAAAATGTTTTATCAGTAATGCTGATAACGCGGATGTAATAACAGTGTTTGCAAAAACTGATCCTGCGGCGGGATATAAGGGGATAAGTTGCTTTGCGGTGGAAAATCCCAGCCCGGGTCTTATTATTGGTAAAAAGGAAGAAAAAATGGGCGGAGAGGCTTTAAGCGCCTGTGAGTTATTTTTTGAAAATTGCGAGGTACCGGCGGAAAATATATTGGGTAAGCCGGGCCAGGGATTTTTAATCGCCATGGAGACACTAGACAGAACTCGTCCCATGATTGGCTCCGTTGGCGTAGGTACGGCGCAAGGATGTTTAGATTACGCTGTTCAATACGCTAAACAGCGGGTGGTGTTTGGAAAGCCTATTGCTGCTTTGCAGGCCATTCAATTTAAATTAGCCGACATGGCCATAAAAACGGAGGCCGCCCGGCAATTGGTTTACCGCGCGGCTATCTTAATTGACGCCTACCTGGAAGGAAACAAAGATATTACGCGCACAGAAATAAGTAAATTGGGTTCTATGGCCAAATGTTACGCTACGGATGTGGCTATGTATGTAACCACTGAAGCAATTCAGGTTTGTGGCGGTTATGGTTACATGAAAGATTATCCTATAGAGCGGCGTTTTAGGGAAGCCAAGCTTTTGCAGCTTATTGAAGGAACAAATGAAATTCAGCGGACAGTTATTGCGGGCAATCTTTTAAGAGAATAACTTTTTACCCAAGAGATGGTTATATTTTTTAGCTAAAGGCAAATCTTTCTTTCCTAATTTAAAGCGTAGTAAGGGCGTTAAATTTAACGCCCTTACTACTTGCGTACCTGCCCAAGCAGTGGTATTTGGCTTTAGCTAACGGCATAGCTATTTCCCAAAATAAATTAAAACTAAGCTACGTAGGTATTTTACGCTGTTTTTAAATTAAATTCTCCTATCCAGGGCTTCCGGTTTTTACCGGAAGTTTTTTTATTAATTTACCCACCTTTTCTTGTTCCCCTCTTTTTGTTCCTTTGTTTAAATTTTAAGCACATTTAACTTAAGGAAGCAATATATATATTATAAATCATCTTTGAAAGGAGGAAATGTATATGGCTATAGATGCTGTCCAAACTACAGAAAAGCTGCGGGTTAGCCAGGTAGTAAGCGAAAATACGCAGCAAACAGTGGTACGCGGCAAAATTACCGTACCTGAGCCAAAACCGGATGTGGAAAAAATTCTTTCTACCGATAAAACAGCAAAAATTAAAAAAATTGAATTATTACCGGATAAAGCTATTATAGAGGGAACATTATCTTTGCAGATTATTTATATTGCTTTTGAGCCGGCGCAGTCGGTACATCATATGCACCAGCAAATACCTTTTACGACCTTTGTTGATTTGCCTGGGACCGAGCCGGATATGGAAGCCTTAGGGAAAGTTACAGTTGAAGACGTAAATATTATGCCTACCACTACTGATGTCAGGGTGTTTGACGTGGCCGCAGTTTTAAGCGTATTTGTTAAAGTTACCCAAATAAGTGATTTATCTGTAGTTACCCAATGTCCGGCTATGGCTACCTGTACCAGTGAGTTAGTTAAAATTGCTAATGTAATTGGCAGCAATACAAAACAAGTGATTATAAGCAGTGACGTGGAAATCCCCGAGGAAAAACCTTTGGCCGAGAAGATTTTAGAAGTGGATGCCAGCGGTGAAATTAAAACCAAACGAATTGTTAAAGACAAGGTAATTGTTGATGGCGAGGTAACCCTGCAAGTACTTTATGTTGCTGCCGAGCCCGATCAGCCCGTCCACCAGTTACATACCGTTTTACCCTTTAGTGACTTTATTGAAGTACCCGGTGCAGCCCCCGGAATGGATGTCCGGGTAGAGGTAAAAGTAGAAAGCGCTGAAGTGGAGCAGATTGACGGCCCGGCGGGTAAATTACGCGCTGATGTGGTATTTATGCTTACCGCAAATGTAATGGAAGTGCGGCAGATTAATATTATCACCAGCATCAGCGGCGTAGAAGCCACCATGGTTAAACTGCGCCTTGATCACGTAGTAGGAGAAAATAGTACCCAGGTAGTTCTCCGGGACATTTTTGAAACCCCGGAACCCAAACCAGAAGTAGAAAAAATAATTGATACGGCCGTGCGCGAGGTGAAAATTACCGAAACTAAAATTATTAAAGAAAAAGTAATTGTCCGTGGGTATGTGAATTTACAGGTTATTTATGTTGCTGCCTTGGCGGATCAACCAGTTCACGCCATGCACCGGCGGCTTGATTTTAGTACCTTTATTGTTATCCCGGGGGCTAAAGAAGGTATGGATGTGGATGTTCGAGCCTTAGCGGAGTTCACTACAGCCGAAAAAGAGAACTGCCACGTAATTGTAGAGTTGGTACTTAAAGTTACGGCTAAGGTTACCGAATTACTGCAGCGGGATGTGGTGGTAGCAGTGGCGCCGGTAGTGCCACCAGTTACGCCGCCTCCGGTTTGTCCTCCTGGTCAGGTTATTACTTATACCATCAAGGCAGGGGATACCTTTTTCCTATTAGCGCAGCGCTTTAACGTAAGCGTAACGGCAATTCAACAGGCAAACCCAGGAGTAAACCCCAATCAGCTTACCATAGGGCAAGTAGTTAATATTCCTTGCCCGCCGGCCAAAGGATAAGAGGATTAATTTCATTAACCTAAGTTTTAAATATTATTTAAGAAAAGGAGGTTTTTTTATGCCTGAGCAATTTATTTTTACCGAAGCAGAAGAGGTAACCTGCATGAAGGTAAGTATACCAGTTGTCCTGGCGGAAGAAGAGGTACAGGTATTAATTGACAGCACGCTTCATATGCCGGAGCTGACCAAAAAAGTTGACCACATTGACGCCCGGGTGGATGATTTGGAGGTTGAACCGGTATTTATTCACGAGCACATTGCCCACTGGCACGTAAAAATTAAAAAGGAATGGGCCCATCATTTCAAAGAAATGGCAGGAATAACTTCAGTGGTAAAAAAACTTATTATTGAAGGAACACTGCACAAACAAATATATTACGTTAACCAGCGGGACGAAGTTAAACATGTCCAGGAAGAAGTACCCTTTACGAAAATGATTGAACTAAGAGAGGCTCAGCCTGTACTTGATGAGGATAATGTTTTTATCCAGATGCACAAACCAAAGCTGGATATATCCTGGGAATTAGTCCGGGCTGGCCGGTTGCAGCAGACCGGGATTATTATTTTACGGGTAAAAGTGGTTGAATACCGGCAAATATTCGTCCAGGTTTGTCCTGCTCCGGAATTATGTCCCCCAGGTAATTTTTTAGAGGACCCATCTTTTGAGCATTGGGCGGGGAATATCCCTGTTTTTTGGGGAGCCACTAACGTAACTCCTACCAGTATCGCGCATACGGGCAGTTTAGCGGCGGATTTGGGAGGGATAGATCCTGGCAAGGTAGCCGCCTTGTTCCAAACCACCCGGCGTAACATTGCCAGTGGGCGGACATATAAATTAATTTTTTGGGTTAGAAAAAATCTGGCGCAGGCCCCTTTAAGTGCTTTCAGTAATTTTAATCTTACCGCTGAAGTACGTTTTTTTAACTGGCAGGGAATCCAAATTGACGGTGCTAGTCACTCCTGGCCTCATACCAGCATTCCTGATAATCGCTATGAGCAGTTCAGTTTTAATGTAACTGCTCCTGCCGGAGCCAGTATTGCATTGGTGAGGTTTAGCTTTATGCCCGGTACCGGTAACAATAGCACCGTAAAAATTGATGATGTTACTTTAGAATGTATTGGTGCAATTTAAAAAAGCCCTGAAAAAAATATTGAGGAAAAGGGTTTGCCTTCCTGTCTGTCAGCCGGACCGATTTAACCATTTTATCTTGTTTTATAATTTATCATAAACTCTAAAATAGTTTTGACAGACAGGATGGTTTTTTTAATCACGAATTTATTGATTTTTTTAGCAAAAAAATAGGGCCCTTTGTTTTAAGGAAAGCTGTATTTGTTAAACGATTAAAAAATTATCTGTTATTAAGCTCTTTAGGATGGCGGGTAATCTTTTTAAAAAAGCAGCTTTTCTTTTTTATTTAGGCCTCTGGTAATTTTATTCCTGTGTGTAAAATTTTAAGACCGCTTTTAAACATTTGAATAGAATTTTGGGCCGTTTGAACCAATGAATTAATCATGGATAGCTCTTCTTCAATTTTGGGCCGGGTAGAAAGCAAGAGCAAAAAAGCTAAATAAAATAAATCTTTATTTATTTTCACGTAGTTAGCCTCCTTTTTAGTTTATCTTAGTTTTAAAGCCTTAATATTTTAATTATATATTACGCTTTAAGCAGGGGTACGGTGACAAACAAATGACGGTTATTTTTTTGTCTTTTAAGGTAACAATAAGGTAAAAAAGGTGATCGTCAATGAAATTTGAATGGCTGGCGTTAATTATTGCTGCCGGGGCAGGGGTTACCATGGCTGTCCAGGGTACGTTAAATACTATTTTGGGCAAAGCCGCCGGTCTTTTGGAGGCTACCTTTATTGTGCATCTGGTGGGCTTGACGGTAGCGGCTCTACTTTTAATTTTTGGTGCCGGTGAGGAACGGTTGTGCCAGCAGTTTTCTTCGCCCTGGTATATTTATTTAGGCGGTGTGTTAGGGGTAATGATTATTTACGGGGTGGTACGCAGCATACCTTTAGTAGGGGTTGCTCCGGCTACTACCGCGATTATTTTAGGCCAGGTGCTTACGGCAGGAATAATAGATTACCTGGGTTTGTTCGGCATGGAAAAACTGCCTTTTAACTGGTTTAAGGTTGCCGGTACCTTATTAATGGCGGGAGGGGCCTGGTTATTATTAAAAAAATAGGGTAAAATTTATCAACTACAAGGTTTTTATCTAATTGTTAAATAATTATCAATGCTTTATTCAAATATTTTTCGGGGCAGAATGATTTTTTGACCAGGATAAATTAAATCCGGGTTTTCTATTTGATTTAGCGTAATTAGGATTTGCAAAGGAATGCCAAAACGCTGGGCGATTTTCCAAAGGGTGTCTTGTGGTTGGACAATATAGGATTGTTTATCGGAAAAACCATTTTGCTTATGATCCGAAATAGGGTTTTCTAGTTGGCTGTTTTCTTTTATAATAGTTACTGGAGTACCAATGTTTATTTGGGGAAAAAGGGCCTCAATATGATAATTGTGCATCCTGATGCAGCCGTTGGAAACGGCCTTGCCAATAGAGGCCGGGTTGTTAGTGCCGTGAATTCCGTAGTTGCCTTGCGGTATGCTTAGGCCCATCCACCGGCTGCCCAGGATTCCACCGGGATTGATTATTTTATTTATTACCTGAAAATAACCAGGAGGGGTAGGGGTACCGGGCTTACCTACCGCAATAGGGTAGGACTGCACCAGGTTCTTGCCCTGGTAATGGTATAAAAAACGGTTGGTGGTATTAACGAGGAGACACGTTCCCGCAGAGGGAAAGTTAACCTTATTTTTCAACATAAAATTCAACCCTAGACCCTGACGGCTGAAAAGCCAATAATTATTTAGCCCTTATAAAATATATATATGTATTTATATTCAAATTTAGGGTTAATTTTTCGTTAGATTATTAGCTAAAAAGGAAGGCTAAAAGTAATATTGGTTATAAATAAAGGAATTTTTAAACTAATATTTTTAAAGGGCTTTCAAGACCAACAACACTAAGGGCCGGGTGGTATTCTTAAAACTTATGTTCGTCCGAAATAGTCCACTTGGGAAAGCTTATGTATCATGGCTTCCAGAATAGTTCGTTAGCAAATGGTTAGCAAACGGTTAGCAGACTTAACCTGCGTTTTTAAAGGGTAACACTGGGTTTCAACGGCCCCTAAAAAAAATAGGGCTTTTGGTGGTGGACACATGTCCACCACCAATTTTATTTTAATAACAAGATAGGAGTGATTATAAAATGAGAAGACTAAAAACGAACGTGAGGATGATGGAAGAAGCAATTGGGAGGGGCGCAACGTTGGGCGGGATGGCGTGCGCAATCTACGGTACGCCGCCGGCAAGCAAATTTGGACGAACAAGGGCATCAATGCTGCGTTACCAAGTTACCAAAAAGTCAAAAAAAAGCTTGACAAACTTAACTGACTTTGATTTAATTATATAAGCAGTTAATTAAAAAAATTACAAGTTTATTAAATTAAAAATTGACAAGCATGTGAAATAGTAATATTATTAAACTAGCTTTAAGCCAATGGTAATGAAAATTACCGTTGGCATAGTCGCGCCCATTGAAAATAAAAAAGATGTCAAAAACTAATTATGGAAGGTATGTAATATATAACCAGGTATGCGTATACCCTTCTAAAGATCAACTAAAGGCCGGGAATTTCCCGGCCTTTTTCTTTTTTTTAGGAATAAAAAGCCCGCGTTGCTCAGCGCGGGCAGAAAGGAAAGGCTATTGATGCTTACAAATAGTATACCACATTTATTGCCCTTTATCAATACTATGAAAAACCGAAAACAGGCGATTAGAGAGCTAGGCACAATTTACAGGTCAAACCCCGGGACGGATTTTAATCTATTCACCTTCTGGTATAGGCAAACGCGTATTCCCGAAATACGGACGAAACTAGCAGAATTCTTCAACGGTTGGGGAGGCGGCTCGAATGAATAAGGATGAACTATTACGTCTAGCGGCGGAGGCCCCGGAGTGGGAACCAATAGGAAAAACTAAGCCAATTATTGTTTGTTTGGCCGAAGTGGAACCGGAAGAAGTGGCCTGGCTATGGGAACCATATATTCCTATTGGTAAATTAACTCTATTAGAAGGTGATCCCGGTATTGGCAAGACATTCTTTGCATTGCAATTAACAGCTAATATAAGCCAGGGCTACCCCTTCCCATGCCAAGATGGGGTGCCGGGAGAACGGCGGAAACCGGAGAATGTTGTCTATATGACCGCGGAAGATGGTTTAGGTGATACCTTACGTCCACGGCTAGATAAAGCTAGTGTTAATGCAAGCCGCGTATTCGCATTAACCGGCTGGGAGAAAACAGACCCGGAAACGGGAGATAAAAAGACCGGGGGTATTTCCCTGGCCGATTTACCAATAATCGAGGCAACGTTAAAGCAAATTAAGCCGGTTTTACTAGTGGTAGACCCATTACAAGCTTACCTGGGAGCTGGAATTGATATGCACCGAGCAAATGAAGTACGACCAGTCCTAGCTGGTCTTGGTGCATTAGCAGAAAAATATAAATGTGCTGTTCTTTGTATTCGTCATTTAACAAAAACTCAGCAGGAACGGGCTATTTATAGGGGGCTAGGTTCGATTGACTTTGCCGCGGCGGCAAGAAGTATTTTGTTAATTGGTCAAAACCCAAGTGATAAAAATAGAAAAGTGCTTGCACAGTCCAAAAATTCTTTAGCGCCAAAAGGCAATTCTTTAGCTTTTGAGCTAGAGGATAATTGTTTCTTTTGGTGCGGCTTATCAGATGTAACTGCCGATGCATTATTAGCACCGGCAAAAAGTGAGGAAGAAAAAAGCGCGGTAGCTGAAGCGGTAGAGTTTTTACAGGAGGCCCTGGCTGATGGGCCAGTTGCGAGTAATGAGATTATAAAAGAAGCTAAAAAGGCAGGGATTGCAGATAAAACACTTTACCGAGCAAAAACACAATTAAACGTTCATGCAAAAAGAATTGGTGAAAAAGGCAAACGAGGCGGAGGGATTTGGCACTGGTATTTAGTTTGCCAAGATGACATTCTTAATCAAAACTCCATAGAAGAGACTTTAGAATTATAATCTGGCATTAAGATGGCCAAATGGCAATGTTAATCAAAACTCTCTAAGGGAAAACTTTGACCATCTTAATCGAAGGCACTCCACACCTAGAGACATAAGAGATGAGAGGGTGCTGATTAAGATGGCCACATGACCATCTTAATCGAGGGCACTCCACACCTAGAGACATAAGAGATGAGAGGGTGCTGATTAAGATGGCCAAACTTATCCCTTAGAGGGAAATATTCAAGACGAATATGATGGCAATGTTAATCAATCCCTAGAGTCCGAAGGGAAACAAGAGAATAGTGAAGGAGAGGCCTTAGAATTATAAAAAGAGGTGAATGGACAATGTCTATTGCAGAAGAATTACTGAACACCCTAAGACAGTTAAATGTAAATGTAGGAGTTAAGGGAGATAAGTTAACTATAAACGCTCCAAAGGGTGTCATAACCCCTGCACTGAAAAATAAGTTACTGGCCAACAAAAAAGATTTAGTGGACTATTTACGCAGCAATTCCCCGAAAGTTAAGCCGCAAGACCCCCATAAAGAATTCCATGCCTTGTTGCTTGATACTTTCAGGGAAATAGACCTGTATAGGTTTACTGATTACCCCTTAGCATGGGCAAAGAAACACGGCCATACTGATATTTCCCTAGCCATGTTCAGGGCAGAGACCAACCTCAATGGTGCTGTCCTAGAGAAGCACCTGGAGGAAGCAAAGTATTGGGCAGGCAAGCTAGTGAAGGCATATCGGGAATTGTACGAAGCTAAGAATACACTAGGCGGGGAAGGTGACAATTAAATGCTAACTAAAGTCAAAATGGGTTAATGATCAAGAAAAAAAGCAGTAGGAAAGGTTGTGATATAATATTAATATCCTGTTTAGCTTAGCGAATTTTAAAGAAAGGAGACTAATCAAATGCGCAAAACTATTTTTATCGCCGCGTTAATCTTTTTTATCTTTTCAGTTGTTTTTACTTCTTCAGCGTCCGCCACTTCAAGTGTTAAAGCAATCTTTACTGTCGGTCAGTCCAGTTACACCGTTGACGGTCAAGTTAGACAAATGGACGCAAAAGCCTTTATCGAAAACGGCAGAACCTATGTTCCAATCCGTTATTTAGCTTTGGCC
>DMDI01000297.1 GCA_003445555.1 Desulfotomaculum sp.
CCGAACAGGTGTACATATAGGTAGTAGCATAAGCTACCCCCGGCATTTTTCGGGCCTCTTCTGCAACCTTAGCGACATCAACGGTGCCGGCAATATTATTTCCACAGTGACAAATGAATACGCCCACTCGCACGAATTAAGCCCCCTCTTCCTCTTTAGCTTTGATTTTCTTTGCCTTTTCCTTCTTTTTTTCGGCTAATTCTTCAACCGGTATTCGGGAACTGATCACCCTATCTGCGTTGACAGCATGCTTATCTATCCCCAACTCTTTGGGGGAATAACCGTATGCTAGTCCTATAATCTGAGAAAAATAGAGCACGGGGATATTAAAGGATGACCTCATGGTAGCGTTCACTTGAGCCTGGCGCAAATCAAGATTCTGCTGGCAAAGGGGGCAAGCTACCACAATGCAATTTGCCCCAGCTTCCAGAGCCATGTTCAATATCTTATACGTTAGTTTATTAACCATATTCCTTTTGGGGACACCAAAAGCAGCACCACAGCATTCGGTTTTAAAAGCAAAGTCACAAACTTCCACTCCCACCGCAGTCATGATTTTATCCATGGCAATAGGATTTTCTGGGTCATCAAATTGGGCTATTTCAGGTGGGCGGTTTAAAATACACCCATAGTAAGGCGCCACCTTGAGATCGGTAAGAGCAAGAGTTACTTTTTTGGCAACTGCCTCTAACCCTACATCTTCGTAAATAATCTGCAGCACCGATTTGGGGGTCACCCCGCCTTGATATGGCTTGTCGAGGAGGGCATTCACTTCTTTTTTGAAGGCTGGGTCTTTTGTCATCCTTACATGTGCTTTTTTTAAAGCGGAAAGGCATGCCGGACAGGGAGTAATGAGGGTACCCAAACCCATTTTTTCTGCAATTTCCAGGTTTCGGGCTGCCAAAGCAGCTGCAAAAACATGGCCCAAGGTATGGGCGGGGGTAGATCCGCAACAACTCCAATCCTCAGGCTCCTGAAGGCTCACTCCTAATGTTTTTAGGATAAGCTTCACGGAGATATTGTACTCAATCGCGGTCCCTTCGAGTGAACATCCCGAATAGTATGTATATTTCGTTTCAGCCACGATTTTTTTCCTTTTCGTAGAATTTTTCAAAGATGCGCGCCACTTGATCTTTGCCCTTTATCCTGGTTGGCAGAAAGTGTAGTTTGCCTTTTCCCAAAACCTTAGGTCCTAAGTCAGCATCTGTTAGGAAATGTCCGGATCTAAGGTTATATCCCAAAAGGACCTCCATCTCAAACACTCGACCATGGTGCTTCATGGAAGCAAGAAAAGAATCATAGAATTTTTTAACGTCTTTTTCCGAAACATAATTTTCTCGACGGGCGATGATCCTTAATATATCCATAATGTGGGCTACATCAATTTCACAGGGACAACGGGTAGTACAACCTTCGCAGGTAGCGCAAAGCCAGATAGCCCGGGAGTTGAGAATCATCTTTTTTTGCCCGGTTTGAAGGAGACGCATTATCTGATTGACTGGGTAATCAAAAAACTCTGTGTAAGGACATCCAGCGGTACAGTTACCACACTGGTAACAAAGAGCAGTGTCTTGACCACTTTCTTTACGCACCTGGTCTATAAATTCCCAATCGATGTCTTTGGTTAAATTTATTGTATTTATTATTTCCATAATTTACTATCACTATCCAACTTGTCAAGATAAATTTTATTTAAACTATCATATCACTATCCAACTTGTCAAGATAAATTTTATTTAAACTATCATATCACTATCCAACTTGTCAAGATAAATTTTATTTGATCGTTTTAAGGAATAATATACTGATTTTACGCTAATTACGCATAAAAGAGGGAGAGAAATAAAATAATATTTGTAACTACTCAGGTTCAAAGGGGCAAAGGCACAAAGGCACAAAGTTTTTTGCCAGTCTTGCAAATCTCTATATGTTTTCATTTTCCTTTGTGTTTTTGAACCTGAGTGCCTATCTGAATAGTTACTATATTTTTAAACTTTTTTAACCTAACTTTTTTCGGGGTTAGTTTTTACCGGGGAAGGAAGTTGTTAATGCGTATTTTAATGTTGTCCTGGGAATATCCTCCCAAAGCAGTAGGGGGAATTGCCCAACATGTTTATGATTTAACCGCCGCCCTGGCCGGGGCAGGCGAAGATGTTTACCTGCTTACCTGCGGAGAGGCAGGAATACCAGAATACGAAAAAATAAACGGGGTCCATGTTCACCGGGTAATTCCTTACCAGGTTTCAGCCCCCGATTTTGTTACCTGGGTAGCCCAGTTAAATATTGCCTTGCTTGAAAAAACCATTCCTTTAATGAATAAACTGGAAGAATTTAATGTTATTCATGCCCATGACTGGCTGGTTGCTTACGCTGCCCGGGTTATAAAACACGCTTACCGCCTGCCTTTGATCGCCACCATTCACGCTACGGAATACGGCCGGAATTACGGCCTGCATAACGACATACAGCGTCATATTAGCGATATTGAATGGTGGTTGTGCTTTGAAGCCTGGAGGGTAATTTGCTGCAGTCAGTACATGAAAAGGGAAATACGGTATGTTTTTCAGGTACCGGAAGATAAAATTAAAATTATTGTAAACGGGGTTAACCCGGCAAATTTCCATTTAGAGCAATCCAGGGCAAAAAGAGAGCAATATGCCGCCCCCGACGAACAATTAGTCTTTTGCGTTGGACGTCTGGTGCGGGAAAAAGGGGTCCAGGTTTTGCTTGAGGCTATTCCCCATGTTCTAACCCGTTGCCCTAAAACAAAATTTGTCATTGCCGGCAAGGGACCTTATGAGAATAATTTGCGGCAGCAGGCGGTTCAAATGGGTATCGCCCACCGGGTTTATTTTACCGGCTATATTGATGATGAGGTGCGTAATTCCCTATACAGTTGGGCAGACGTAGCCGTTTTTCCAAGCCTTTACGAGCCTTTCGGGATTGTAGCCCTGGAGGCAATGGCGGCAAAAACGCCGGTGGTGGTATCGGACACCGGTGGATTAAGTGAAATTGTAAGGCACGGGATAGACGGATTAAAAGCTTACCCGGGAAACAGTCAATCCTTAACCAATATGATTGTCTATTTCTTACAAAACAGTGAATTGCGGACCAGGCTGCGCCGGGAAGCCTATTTAAAAGTACAAAAGGAATTTAACTGGCCGGACATTGCTCAACAAACAAAAGAGGTTTACCGGGAAGTATGGAAGGCCTATCGTCATTCTTTGTTCAATAGCCAGGCCGCACCGGAAAAAATTTTTAACCGGGTGACCCGCATTTTTGCCCGGGCTTAAGATTATAAATATAATGGTTATGCCGTTAACTAGATTCAAACGCCACCAGCTTGGCCGTTACGCAAGTAGGGGCGTTAAATTTAACGCCCCTACTTCGTTTTAGACAGGAAAGAAAGGCTTGCCTTTAGCAAATAATATAACCATACATAAATATTAGGTAACTACTCAGGCACAAAGCTGCAAAGGCACAGAGGCACTAAGACACAAGAACCTAAAGGAATGTTTTAAAAATATAGCGGCTAAAAAGGGGATGGTCTTTACGAAAGCAATTATTATGGCCGGCGGAGAGGGTTCGCGTTTACGCCCTCTTACTTGCAGTTACCCGAAACCAATGGTTCCGGTAGTTAACCGCCCGATTATGGCCCATATTGTTGATTTGCTCCTTACGCACGGTTTTACGGAAATTGGCGCCACGTTGCAATATATGCCTGAAGTAATCCAGGATTACTTTGAATATAGCTATGCCCAGAAACAAAAGGTGCGGATAAGCTATTTTACAGAAGATAAACCCTTGGGCACGGCAGGTAGCGTCAAAAATACCGGGGACTTTATTCAAGACACTTTTTTAGTTATCAGCGGCGACGCCTTAACCGACCTGGATTTAACGGCGGCCGTAAATTTTCACCGTCAAAAAGGAGCTATGGCCACTCTGGTACTCACTAAAGTAAAGTATCCTCTAGAATACGGGGTAGTTATTACCAACCGGGAGGGACGAATTACCCAATTTTTAGAAAAACCAGCCTGGGGAGAAGTATTTAGCGATGCCGTAAATACAGGGATTTATATTTTAGAACCGGAAGTTCTAAATTATTTTGACCGGGAACAGTTTTTTGATTTTAGCAAAAATTTATTTCCCCTGCTTTTGAAAGAAAATCGACCTTTATTTGGCTTAACTTTACCAGGCTACTGGTGTGATATTGGCAATCTGGAGCAATATTTGCAGGCTAACCAGGCCGTATTGAGCGGCCAAGTAAAAATAAGGGCGCCCGGTCAAGAAATTACCCCGCGGGTTTGGGTGGAAGAAGGGGCGGAAATTAATCCCGGCGCTAATATTTGCGGCCCAGCTTTAATTGGGGACAATTGCCGCATTGGTTCTCAGGCAGAAATTGGACCCTTAACTATAATTGGTTCAGGTTGTTTAATTCAGGAGCGGACTAACCTCAAGCGCAGTGTTTTATGGCGAAACATTTTCCTGGGTTCAGGAAGCGCTTTGAGGGGAGCCATCCTTGGCGACAGGGTTCGGGCAGAGCCTTACGTAACCATATACGAAGGAGCAGTTGTGGGCAGCGATTCCATAATTAAAAAGCGTAGCGTTATTAAACCTGACGTTAAATTGTGGCCCAATAAAACGGTAGAAGCCCAAACAGTGGTGAAAAAAAACCTGATTTGGGGGACACATACTCCCAAAAATATTTTTGGTCTGGAAGGTATTACCGGTCTGTTTAATACAGAAGTAACCCCGGAGCTGGCTCTGTGCGCCGGCGCAGCGTTTGCCTCACTTCAAGGAAACAAAAACAATCGTTTTTCGGTGGGCAGTGACCATTTCGCGGCTTCAATAATGCTTAAAGAGGCGGTAGTAGCCGGTATTCAATCCACCGGAGCCAGGGTTTTTAATTTAGGTCCAGGGATAACTCCCTTGCACCGCTTTGCCGTGCGCCACTTAAATTTAGCCGGGGGAATTCACATTAAAACCTCCCCTTTAAATGAGCAACTGATAACTATGGTTTTTTTAGACCGGCAGGGAAGTAACATTTCACGCGATACAGAGCGTAAAGTAGAAAATCTTTACCGGTTGGAAGACTTTCCCCGGGCGGATGCCGGTCACGTGCAACCGGCTGAAGAGGTTCAATATATAGCTGAAGAGTATATTCACTCTTTACTTCAGGAAGTAGACCTTAATTTGTTCCAAAAGAAAAAATTTCGCCTGGTGGTGTCTTCTCCCCCTGCCTTAAAGGAGTATATTAACAAACTGGCCCAGGCTTTAAATATTGAAGTAAAATATTTAGCGGATGCTCAAGCCGGTTCAGAAAAAGATAACTACTTTAGTAGGGGCGTTAAATTTAACGTCCCTAC
>DMDI01000106.1 GCA_003445555.1 Desulfotomaculum sp.
CTGCAGCGGTATTCAAATCTTCCCTCTTTAATTCCTGCTTCCATTCCATACTTAAAGGCAAATAATATTCTTTCGGTGTCATCAGGGTGCAGGGTATCAAAAACAGATTTTCCCAGCTTGTCTTCAACCGTGTAACCCATTAGTTTCGGATACGATGGGCTTATATACTGCGCATTTCCTTTTGTATCTACCTTCAGGATTACATCTGCCATATTATCGGTTATTTGCCTTAGTTCTTTATTTAACTCATGTAATTCCTGTGTGCGTTTCTCAACAAGTGCCTCAAGCTGCTTCTCACTTTCATGAAGCGCTGTTACGGCACGTTTATGCATTATGGTCTGCACAATCATATGGGCTAAAGCTTCTATAACATCCAAATCCTCTTCCCTATAACCACCTTCCCGGTTAGCCAGACCGATCATACCAATAATTTTCCCATTATAGGTTAGCGGCGCACCTAAAAATGCTTTTAGTAGAGGGTGTCCCTCAGGGAGTTCGATACTATCCGGATGAGCGGTTAGATTGTTTGTAAAAAGGGATTTTCCTTCTCTGAGTACTCTTTCACAAATGCCATGGATTTTTAAACCTTTAGGTAAATTTCTTTCGCCTGTTCCAGCCGGCATACTGCAGGCAGTCCATCCCGGATCACTTATAGTAATATTATCAAAATACCCTGCAGGGTTAATTTCTCCGATGAAACCAAACCGGCTTTCTGTTAGCTGCTCGGCGGCATCTAAACAACTTTTCCCCAGTTCTTCTTCATTAATATTTGTTAGGCACTCATGCAGTAACCGGTTAATACCTTCTACTAAAGTATTTTTACGTGTAAGTTGTTCTTCGGCCTGCTTGCGCTGTGTAATATCTCTGGTGATTCCCCGGAAACCAAGCAGCCCACCATTGTCATCAAAATAAGGAACCCCGTTAAATTCCAAGTAAATCAAACGGCCCTTGCCATCATATGCGATTGACTCTATACTGAACGGACCTGGAGAATTTGCTAAACCCTTGAAATATTGAGCTGCACTTTTCTTTTCATCCTCGGGCATTACATCGAAAGGAGTCTTCCCGATCATTTCCTCCGGCTTAATTCCCCAAAGTGTTTCCATCTGCGGGCTGCAATAAGTATATCTGCCAAATATGTCCATTTCCCAGATAAAGTCGCAGGTAGTCTCAACCAAGGCCTGGTATTTGTTCCGGCTTTCTTTAAGTTCTTCTTCCATTTGTTTTTGCTCAGTAATGTCTACATCAATAACAACACCGGCTATTATTCGGCCGTTTTCATCTCTTACTGGAACTGAACTAACCAGTACCGTACCCTTTGTTCCATCCCCCCGCAGTATAATCATTTGTTCTCCTATGACCTCTTCTCCTTTTTCAAGAGATCTTAATAAAGGCCATTCTCCCAGTTGGTATTCCCTGCCGTCAGGATGAAATGCGGTATAGCCATGACTCTTTATATTTTCCGAAGGAGCCATAGTACGTTTCCATATGTTATCCATTTCTTTGTTATTTTTTACTTCTTTACCCGAAGCGTCTGTAATGATAATCCCTGCGGGCATCTGCTGGATAACGGTCTCAAGGATAAATTGATTGTGCTGTGCTCTTAAACCCGCTTCAATAAGTTCCTGCTCAGTCTTCTTCAGCGCCTGTTCCGCACGTTTTCGTTCGGTGATCTCATGAGCGATAACCAGGGCTCCTTCCGGCTTGCCATCTTTGTATGTAAAGGTTACATTTAAGAGCGCGTGCAGCATAAGGCCGTCTTTTGCTCTTATATCATATTCCACATTATTGTCTATTTTTTCTCCGCCAAGCTGCTTTCTGATTCTTTCCTGAAAAACAGTTCTGCTTTTTTCTTCCAGAATATCGAATACGTTCATGGAGAGCAGTTCTTCCCTGGTATACCCGCTTAGCAGGCACATGGTATCGCTTACACTTTTCAGCCTCGGGCCATGAAAGTCTATTTCGTAGACACCTTCCGGCACATATTTAACGATTTCCCGGAACTTTTCTTCAGACTTTTTAAGCTCATCTTCTATCCTTCTCTGCTCAGTTATGTCCTCAAAAAATGCGGCAGCGCCGAGGATGGAACCGTCTTCACCAAACAAAGGGGTGGAGCTGCAGACAGCCGTCTTATGTACCCCATCACCCCAAACGAACTCAATTTCCAGGTCTTTAACTTCCTCACCATGGTATGCGGCGTATTGAACAGGCATTTCATCCGTTGGGATTTCCCTGCCTTTATGGTACATTTTAAAAGGCAAATCACTAGAATCCGAAAAGGTTTCCCTTGGCTGAAGCCTTAAAAATTGGGCAGCTTTTTTGTTGTATGTTATATCTTGACAGGTTTTGTCCAGTGTTACTATGGACGCAGGAATTGAGTTAAGAACTTGAAAAGCTAGGTCCGGTGCCTGATAAAAACTCTGTAAGAAAGAACTTATGACTCTTCCTGATGATTGATCAATTACCAATGCCTTCCAGCCCCTTTTAAAATATTAAAGTTATACTTTCACGAAAATAACTAAAAATCCTTTGAAGAATTTGTCGAAGGGCAATTAAAAGAAATTTTTTGGCGTTTAAAACCCCAGTTTTACGACTTTGGACATCACAACCTCCCGGAAAGCCACTGACTGAGCAACTCGTTACGCCGTCAAACATGGCTTTAGTTCCAAAACCCTTTCCTAAGGTATACTTTTAAAGGCTAGCGTGTCAGCGGCTCACCATCGGGCGCGTGAAGGCTTTTGTGAGAAGGATAACCCCTCCAGGCAACGGAGGTCTTTGAGGAAGACGGAAAATACATCTTCGGGCCGGGCGGCAATTTAACCGTGTTTTTATCTCTCTCGGAAAACCCGGAGGCAGCAGCAGCGGGAAGAGTGGCCTTTGGTTGGTGGGTGGTTGGTCATGGAGGAGCGGACAGGAGATGTGTTCGGTCATCACCACAGGTTCGGTAAAACATATGGGATTAAAAGTAGGTGACGATGTCAGCGCCCTAGTCAAGGCAACCTCTGTAATGGTGATGAAATAAAGTTTTCCTGGAATCCTGGTTCAACCCCCGTTTTCAATAAAACGGGGGCTATTTTTAAAAAGCCTTTAGCTGTTCCTTGGTATAAGTTTCCCAGGATGCCCCGTCCGGCCCAGCGTCAGAGACGGGGTTTACAAGAAGTACTTTTACCCCTTTTAAGAGGACTGCTTTGACCTTTTCTCCAAGCCTGACCAATTCGCCCGGAGCAAGTTCATACCCCTCAAGGCTTCTTACATGAGCTACGCCGGTCTGAGATAAAATCTCTCTAACACTGACTAAGT
>DMDI01000185.1 GCA_003445555.1 Desulfotomaculum sp.
CGTCTGCCAATTCCGCCACTCCGACATTCAAAATCTTGTTCCTTACTCTTTTACCTTCTTAAACATTATAAGCTTTCTTCTTAATATTTGTCAATATTAACGTCTACTTAAATAATTATACCAATGGGAAAGAGCGCGAATCGCCCGCTGCACTGTGCCGAAAACTGGTATTTTATGCCGGTAAAGGATCTGATAGGCCTCTTGGGTTAATGAGGAAACAACTAAACAAGCGGCTATTGGTTTTTCGATTTGCGGGGCTATTTCTCCTACCCACGCCGCGAATTCTTCAAATAAAAAGGGTTGGCGTCCCAAAAAGGTTGGGGCTCCGCCAACAACCAAAAGCAGGTCAACCCCTGGGTCATGGGCTATAATAAGAATAGCCTGTTGAAAAGCTTCTTTCGCGGTGGAACTAAAACCAAGATCAATAGGATTTTTTATACTTGTTCCGGCCGTAGGTATAATTTTTTGCAATTCTTGCTGCGTTTCCTCGTTTAAGGTAGCCAGGATAAAACCAAACTCATCACAAGCGTCCGCCGCTGAAACCCCTGCCCCTCCTTGTCCGGTAATAATGGCAATTTTATTTCCTGAAAGATGCTTATCTTTGAAATAATAAAAGGCGGCCGTAGCTTCATTTAACTCTTCAACGCTATCCACTGAAATTACCCCCGTTTGTTTAAACAAACCATCCCATAAACGGGGGGTCCCCGCTAAAGCACCGGTGTGGGAGACTACTGCCTTCCCCCCTGACTTGCTTCTCCCTGCTTTATAAATAATTACCGGCTTTTTTATCTCACGTAAGACATTTAACAGATTACGCGGCTTTTTAGCCCCTTCCAAGTAACCGGTAATAATTTCAGTATCGGGGTCGTCCTTCAAATAAGTTAATATTTCTTCTGGTCCAATATCAAGTGCGTTACCCAAACTGATTAACTTAGCTATCGGGATATTCAAATCCTGCATCCCGACCTCATAAAAAGAAGCAATAGAACCACTTTGGGAAAAAAAGCTAACCACTCCGGGAACAGGTCTTTGCTGAGGAAAAAACGCTAAACCTCCTTTAGGGCAACAAATTCCCATGCAATTAGGCCCAATTAAACGTATCCCTTGCTGGCGGGCGGTGTTAAATATTTCCTTCTCTAACTCCCGGCCTTCTTTGGTTCCCAACTCACTAAATCCCGAGGAAATTACAATTAACCAACGTGCCCCTTTGCCCCCGGCTTCTTTTTTAACCTGAGCCACCATTGGGGCCGCCACACAAACAAAAACAGTTTCCACCGGTTCAGGTATTTCGATTATACTTGGGTAAACCGGGTATCCTTCGTACTCCCTTATTTTTGGGTTAACCAAATAAACTTTTCCTTGAAAACCAATTTCCCGGATTGATTTCCAGATTAAATATCCCGGACGGGTAATATTACGGGAAAAACCTACAATAGCTATTTTTTGCGGCTGAAAAAGATAAGGCCAGAGTTCTTTAGAAACCGACAGACTGATAGGAACATCATCTTTATTAAAAGCTGAAGGTGCCTTTCTTGGATTTAAAGTAACTAAGGCATCAACAACTATAGGACGTCCCTTGGAAATAACCACTGGGTTAAGGTCAACACTGTTAATCTCTGCAATGTTTTCTAATTTACTTAAATTTAAAAGAATTTGACTTAAAGCTGTACGGTCTACCGGCTCTTCACCGCGAAAAAAGCCCAGTATCTTTCTAGTTCTAAAATCACCTAGCATAGCCTGAGCCTCTTCTTCTTTTAAAGAAGTCAGTCGAAAAGTCACATCATCCAAAACCTCCGCTAAAATTCCCCCTAGGCCAAAAACTATACAGGACCCAAAAAGTTCATCCTGGAGGTACCCGAACATAAGCTCCCGTCGCGCCATCAGCATCTCTTGCACTAAAAGACCTTCTGTTTCATCCTGACTTACCTTTTCACGTATCTCTTTAGCCGCCTTAAGTAAGGCATCCTGACTGGGAATATTTAGGTAAACCAGGCTCCTTTCTGTCTTATGGGTAATTTTTCGCCCGCAAGCCTTTAAAACTACCGGGTAGCCAATTTCCTTGGCGGCAGCACAAAGCTCCTGGTTCGCATAAAGATTAACCAACTTTTCCCGGCAGATGGGTATCCCTATAGCGCTTAACAATTGTTTTGCCTCAAATTCAGAAAGTGCGCTTGCTTTTTCCTGTCGCGCTTTACTCAGAATAGAATGGATAATTTTATCCCTTTCCATAATTTTCTCCTTTCTTCAGCCGGAAACAGCTTGCATAAGCTGACCGATATCTTTAACTTCTTCCAAACTTTCTATAAGAGCTAGGGACTGAGTTATCGCGCTTTGGGGCAAAACTAACCGGGCACAATCTTTATACTTTGCCGCTACTTGCTCGTGAGATAGAGGATTTTCAGGATAACCTTTGGGCTTTTCCAAATGACCGCTTAGTATACGGTTATCTTTTAAGGTAATCTTAATGGTGGTCATCATTATAGGGTAAGAAGGCTCAATTGGTATATCTTCCCACTTAGTATGGACAATAAAGCAAGCTACTTTTTCTGTAATTTGCATTGATTAAAACTCCCTTCCTAAAACAAAGATTCTTACCTACCTCACCAGCACATAGGGTTTTCCGCTAAATTACCCGGGCAATTTCCGCGGCTTCTCTAATGGCCCACATTACATCACGGGGTTTTACGCAATCTCCTATTTGGTAAACTTCCAACCCTTTTTGCTTTAATTCTTCCCCCAACCCTTGCTCTGGCTTTACGCCTACTGCCAGTATAACTGTATCGGCAGTTAGCCAAGTTAAATCATTATTAAAAACAATGTATATTCCTTCTGCTCCTATTTCGGCTACCGGACAATTTTGGTAAATATAAACCCCTTTTTCTATTAACCGGTTACGGAGAGTAAGATAAACATTTCTTTCCATATCTCGGCCTAAAGCCCGGCGGGTAACTATACTTACTTTTTTCCCCTCATCAGCTAAGGCATCAGCAATTTCCATTCCTAAAGATCTTCCCCCGATAACCACCACATTTTTTCCTACTCTCGCTTTACCTAAAATAACATCATTAACCTGAACCACACTATTTTGGGCCGCAAAAGGCATTTCTATAGTTTGGGGAGTCGCTCCGGTGGCTAAAACCACCACATCAGGCTTTAACTCTTCAACCAAGGAAGGGGTGACTTTAGTGTAAAGCTTTATATATACCCCAGCCTTTTGTAGTCCCCGGACAAGGTAAGCCAGCAGCTTGACATAATCATTCTTTTTTTGTTTTTGCTTGGAAGCAATATACCACTGACCTCCTGGATAATCATTTTGCTCGTATAAGGTCACCCGATGCCCTCTTTCCGCAAGCGTACGGGCTGCTTCCATCCCAGCCGGGCCACCTCCTACCACCATTACTTTTTTAGGTTTTAAAGCTGTTTTTAACGCAAATTCTTTTTCCCGCAGCACAGCTGGATTAACGGCACAAGATAATCCCTCTTTCAAAAAGTGGGAGTGAGCACCAAAATTAAAACAATTTAAACAATAAATACAAGGTCGAATTTCCTCCAAACGTCCTTCTTTTACTTTTTTCGGCCAGTAAGGATCGGCAAATAAAGCCCGCCCTAAAGCCACAAAGTCTGCTTTTCCTTGACTTAATATTTCATTTGCCAAGTAGGGGTCGTTAATTTTTCCTACAGTAATTACCGGTACCTTTACCACTTTTTTTACTGCCTGGGCTAAATGGACCAGGGCGCCAGGCGGAAATAAAAAGCTGGGATATTGCCAGTCAATTGAGGCCTGCTCGCTTGCCGATACATCTAAAGCATCGGCGCCGGCTTCCACAAAAAGAGGAGCTTGCGGTACTACTTCTTCAATATTTATTCCCCCGGGTAAAAAATCACTTCCGCTTAACCGGAATAATACAGGAAAGCCTGGTCCCACTTTTTGCTTCACGGCCGCAATGACTTCGCAAGCAAAACGCGCTCTTTTTTCAATACTTCCCCCGTACTCATCGTTTCTTCGGTTAACTAAAGGGGAAAGAAACTGACTTATCAAATAACCGTGACCGCCGTGGATTTCTACCGCGTCAAAACCCGCTTCTCTAACCCGATAGGCCGCTTCGGCAAAGCCACGGATAATTCGTTTAATATCTTCCTTGCTTGCTTCTTGCGGGGGTTCATTTCCTCTCACCCAAATAGTTTCTTCTTGCTGCTCCCTTGACCCGGGAATCTCAATGACCCTAAGGAGGCGGGGAACAGGTGAGGGAGCAATAACTTTAATATCTTCAGGATTAGGTATGGTCCCTTTATAATCAACTAATAGCCTGCCATGGTGGACCAACTGAAAGGCGGTTTTAGCCCCGTTTTGGTGAATAGCTTCACTAATCTTTTGCATTCCCGGAATAAATTTATCATCGTAAATTGAAGGACGATGAGGGGCCCTGCTTTCCCGCATAATAATACTGGATTGGCAAATAATAAAACCCACGCCACCCTTAGCCCGTTCGGCATAATAATTAACCGTTCTTTCCGTTATTTCTCCTTCTGGACCATGGGTGGCCGTACCCATAGGAGACATAATCAACCTGTTCTTTAGCTCCATTTGACCAATTTTTCCCGGTTGAAATAAAAAAGAAAACATTACTTTCCTCCTTCCCGCTTTAAACTTCTTTAATTATCTTCAGTTTTTCTGCCATTAATAGCCGGTTTAAAAGCTGATCGATACTTTAACTTCTTTCAAACTCTCCATAAGAGCCAAGGATCAAATTTTAGCCCTTTGGAGTAAAACTAACCGGACATAATCTTAGGGCCATAAATCTTTATCGTGGCTGTCTTTTCTTAATAAAAGACGTAACCATTTAAGCTTCTCACCTCCCTCGCCAGCACATAGGATCCTCCGCCATAATATCACCGGTCGTCCGGTAAGCGTCGCGCCGGCAACCCCCGCAAATATAACGATTGACACAGTTGCCGCACCGTCCTTTTAAGTTTTCTCTGTTTCTTAACTGCTTTAAGATTTCCGAATTACGCCAGATTTCTATGAGCTTTTTTTCCTTTAGGTTCCCTAAAAGGTCTTCGGCATAACGTCCGCATAACATCATTTCTCCGTTTGCCTTTAAAAAAAAGGAATATATCCCGGTAAAACAACCAACGCAAAAATCATAAAAGTTATCCGAAAGATTAGGGTCAATACAAATTTTTTTTGTATTTTCATCTTCGGAGATAATATAGCGGTTTTCAAATCCTATCCGACTAATCCCGTATTTTTTTTGAGCTTGAAAAAGATACCTTTGCATTTCCCGGCGCTGCTCGCGCGATAAAACCAACTCATTCCTGCCTTTTGCCCGTCCGCCAGCGCGGAATTCTTGAACGTTTAAGGCCACGTCAAGTTCAAGGGCAAGCGCTAAAACATCCTTTAATTCTGGAAAATTCGTTTGAGAAATGGTAAAAGAAATACGCGTGGACATACCCTCCCGTAAGCAATTCTTAATGGCTTCAATTGCTTTTTCAAAACTCCCTTCGCCTCTATTAGCATCATGTGTTTCTGGTATTGCTCCGTCTAAGCTAACCATAACCTGCCGCAACCCTGCTTGAGCTAATTTAGAGGTATATTTTTCATTGAGCAAATAGCCATTGGTAACTAATCCCACCGAAGAAATAGACCTGGTGGCGTATCTAACCACCGGGATTAAATCTTCTCTTACGGTTGGCTCGCCACCCCCAAAAGACATATGCGTTACCCCTGCTTGTACCATATTGTCAATGACCTGATACAACTCTTGAGTAGTAAGTTCATCCGCTAAAGGACGGTCAGCAGCCGTACCACATAGCTTACACTTAAGATTACAAGCATTGGTAAAATTAAGCCCTACAATAAGCGGTTTAGCTTTCTTTGCAGCCCCATTATACTTTTGGCGGGTTACGACTAAAAATTCTTCCTGTTTCACTAAAAACAACTCCTTAAGATTACCTTATTGTACCATCCTCATTGCTTTCTTCTACCCAACAATACGGGTCAGGTCCCATAAGGTCACCGGTAAAAATATACGCGGCTCTTCTGCACCCGCCACAAACGTATTTATAAGCACACCGGCCGCATTTTCCTTTTAAATTCTCCCTGTTTCTAAGCTGCTTTAACATTTCCGCATTTTTCCATATTTCCTTCAAGCTTTGCTTTTTCAAGTCTCCTATTTCCAAATGAAGCATATCGCCCGTGGCCACCTTTCCGGAAGCCGTAATCATATAATTATAAATCCCGCTTATACACCCTACTCCAAAGTCAAAAAAACCACAGTGCGCACAAGGTTCCACCAGTATTTTTTTTGTTTCTTCCTGCTCGGAAACAATATAACGGTTTTCAAAGATAATGTTAGCCAACCCCTTCTTATTTTGCTGCTTAAATAAATATCGCTGCGTTTCTTTACGTTGTTCCTTGGTTAATACCCAATCCTTTTTCCCGTGGGCATGACCCAGGGGAAGAAATTCCACCATGGTAAACTGAACTCCAAGGTCTTCACATAAAGCAATTGTCTCCGGAAGTTCGTGATAATTTATTTTAGAAAGGGTCATAATTAAAATCACGCTTGGCACGCCAGCAGCCTTAAAACCCTTTAAAGCATTTATTGCCTTCTCAAAAGTACCTTTTCCCCTGTTCCAATCGTGACTTTCTTTTAGTCCGTCCACACTAACCTTTACCTGCCCTAAGCCTGCCGCGGCCAATCTTTCAATTAATTGATCATTTAATAAAGATCCGTTAGTATTTAAAGCAATAAACATCCCTTTCACTTCCGCAGCGTACCAAACAAGGTCTACTAAATCATCTCTCAAGGTAGGCTCGCCTCCGGCAAACTGAACGGCTATCGTCCCCGCTTCGGCCACGTTATCTAAAATAGCGTAAACATCTTCAGTGCTTAAGGGATCATTTTTTCTTTCCGGCGGCTGTTCTAAATTACACTGGCAAAAGTGGGCATCGGCAAAACAGTACCGGCACCTTAAATTACAGTCATCCGTAAGACTAAACCAGGCCAACAAGGGTTTGGCTTCTTCCCTAATGGCCCGGTAAAATTTCTCCCTGGTGATTTTTTGAAATTCCGCTGGTGAAATTTCATTTTGATCATGGCTACTCATTTTACTGCCCCCAAACCTTTTGTCGAAGATTACCAGATTAAAATAAAAATAGGAATATTTATTCTTCTCCTTTTACCTTACAATCATTTTTTCCCGTAACAAAAAACTCCACTAAACAATAAGGATCATTTGCGGCCAGAGTCTGGATAATATTAAGTTCTACCTCTTTTTTTGTTAAATTGCTAACCATGGCTTTATCTATCTCCATTACTGCCTGACACACTTCCCGGCCTGCTCCTTTTAAACCCATGGCACAAGTTAATCCCTTTAAGACTAATTTCGAATCAGTAAGTTCAACAATTTCTGCACGTGGGGGTTTGCTTTCTAAAGCCGGCCCAAAAAAGGTACGTACCGCCGTGGTAAAATCCAAATCTCCTAATTTTCTCCGTGCTTTTTTACCTTCAACGGTGCCAAATTCCCTAAATATAGCCGCTATAAGCGGGAGTACTTCAGGACCATTTTTTTCGTAAAGCAACCGGGCTAAGGAACCCTGCACCTCCCGACTGGAAGAGGCTAAATATTTACCTTCTACCATGCTTTTCTCCTTTCTCATTAACTTTCTCATTAAATTATAAATATTCTGTAATTAATAATCAAGAAAAAAGAGAGGTAAATTAAAAATACCCCTCTTTTTTCTTATTTTTTAACTTAATCTCTTAAAAGATTGCGCCCCACAATCAGTTTCATTACTTCCGTTGTACCGGCCACAATAGTCAGGGACCTTACGTCACGGAAAAACCTGGCAATGGGATATTCCTCCATGTAACCGTAACCGCCGTGAATTTGTAATCCGTGATAAGCTATATGGTTAACCATCTCAGAAATCCAGTATTTAGCCATAGAAACTTTGGTAACCACATCTTTGCCGCTAATATGGTCAGCCAGTAAATCCTCCAGGAAGGTGCGGCCCAATTCAACCTCCGTAGCCATTTCCGCCAGCTTAAAAAGATTATGCTGCAAGTTGCCAATGCTCACCCCAAAAGCCTTTCTGCTTTTAGCGAAGTTTACTGTTTCCTCGAGTATTCTCTCGGCTCCCCCTTGGGCAACCATGGCACAAACAAGACGTTCCTGCTGTAATTTTTGCATCATGTAATAAAAGCCTTTTCCTTCCTCCCCAATTATATTTGAAGCCGGAATAACACAATCTTCAAAAACTAATTCGGCCGTATCGTTATTATGTATCCCTACCTTGTCTAACTTGCGGCTTTTAACAAAACCGGGGGTTCCGTCTTCCACCACAAAAAGGCTAATTCCTTTAAAAGGCGGGACGGCTTTAGTGTCTGTTTTCGCGGCGACCACGATTATACCGGCGTTCATGCCGTTGGTAATAAAAGTTTTAGTGCCGTTAATTACGTAAGTATCCCCTTTTTTAACCGCCGTAGAAGTAATGGCCTGTAAATCAGACCCGGCGTTGGGCTCGGTCATGGCTACGGCGTAAACCAGTTCACCGTTAGCCGCTCCGGGCAGCCATTTTTCCTTTTGTTCTTCCGTTCCGTATGAAGCAACATAGGCGGGCACAATGTCGCTATGCACACAAATAATAGTCCCTAAGCCAACGTCCAACTTGGAAATCTCATTTAAAATTATGCCTGAATATTCAAATCCTACCCCGGATCCCCCGTATTTTTCGTCTATCCAGGGCGCTAAATACCCCTGTTCCCCCATTTTGGTAAAAAACCAAGCCGGTACCAG
>DMDI01000184.1 GCA_003445555.1 Desulfotomaculum sp.
AAGCAAGGACGAATTAAAACGTTGGAATGATTTAGCTGTTCCTCTTGAAATAAAAGAGTTTGAAAAACAAGCAGGAAAAGAAACGGCGGCAAAATTATTAGCCCGAGTGGAAGCTTTAAGGGAAAAATAAAAAGGTGGCGTTTATTTAATGGCTAAGGTGTTGGAACCAGACCATGGCCAAACGGAAACATTAACCGTCCCCCGGTGGGATAAATGGTTATGGTTGGCCATAGATAAAATTTCCGGCTTAAGCGGGTCATTTATGGGCTGGCTTATGCTGGGGGTTGCCTTAATTAACTGTTATGAAGTGATCGCCCGAAAATTTTTTAATGCCCCCACAGATTGGATAATGGATGTCAGTGTTTATGTTATGATTTGGTTTACTTTTATTACGGCCGGCTATACCTGGAAACAAGGAAAACATGTACGGGTGGATCTCCTGACGAATAAACTTACCTTGATAAGCCGGCAAGTTTTAGAGCTGGCTACCCACCTTTTGGTCCTGTTTTACGCAGTTTTGTTATCCGTTAAAGGATGGGAGATGGTTAGCCTCTCTTTAGTTTATCATAAGTTAACTCCTAGTTTACTCCATTTTCCTGTTTGGCTGATTCAATTTGGTCTGGTGTTAGGAAGTGCCATTCTGGTCCTTCAGCTTATCCGGCAAGTGGCTACTGATGGAGAAGCTGTTTACAAACTGCCTCCTGAAAAGTTAAACCACTTCCTTCCGGTGGCAACCTTTATTATTTTAGCGGTTATCTCTTTTTGGCTGGTAACTCTAAGCCCTATTTTAGGCTTAATTGTTCTTTTATTGACTTTGCTTTTATACGGCGTACCTATTTTTGCCGGTTTAGGCTTAGTTGGGGCCACCGGATTTTTTCTGCTTTTTGGGGGAACCCAATCATTGGCGCAAGTCCCGTTTATTGGTTACAAAGCCATGAATGAATTTATTCTTTTGTGTCTACCTCTTTTTGTCTTAGGTGGTGGATTAATGATGAGTGGAGGAATAGGCAAAGAGCTTTTTGATTTATGTGCTAAATGGGTGGGGCATTTGCCCGGCGGCTTAGCGGTGGCCACTCTTTTTAGCTGCGCTATTTTTGCAGCTATTTCCGGTTCTAGCGTAGCTACCGCCGCGACTATTGGAATGATTGCCCTGCCGGCTATGTTGACCAGAAATTATGACCGCCGGCTGGCTTATGGCTGCATTGCGGCCGGGGGTACCCTGGGAATCCTGATTCCGCCAAGCGCACCCATGATTGTTTATTCGGCTATTACCGGAGAATCCACGGGAGCACTTTTTATGGGCGGGGTAATTCCTGGCATTTTGCTTATTTTGTTCATGGTTATATATGCGGTGAGCCAGGCAAAACGCACCGGTTCTTACGAAAAAATGGCTTCAGCTACAATTAAAGAAAAAATGCTGGCCTTCAAAGAAGGGGTTTGGGGACTGTTGGCGCCGGTAATTATTCTGGGGGGAATATATACCGGTCTGTTTACCCCTACGGAAGCAGCCGCCGTCCTGGTGCTTTATGCTTTCTTAGTCGGCATCATGCGCAAGCGGATTAAGCCGGGTAATTTATCCGAAGTAGTGGCGGACGGAACGACTTCGGCCGGCATGATCATGATGATTATTGCCGGGGCGATGGTTATGGGCGCTGTTTTTACCCAATTGCAGGTACCTAATATCATTTCCGAAGCAGTTATCGAAGCGGGCTTAAACCGCTGGTGGGTAATAGGAGCTATAATGATGTTAATGATTAGCCTGGGTATGATTTTAGAAGTGGCCTCCATTTTATTGATTACTATTCCTATTCTTTATCCTTTAATTACCTCTCTCGGTTTTAACGGGGTATGGTTTTGTATTTTAGCGGTAGTCAACATGGAAATGGCCTTAATTACCCCCCCGGTAGGGTTAAATCTTTTTGTAATAAGCGGTATTGAACGCCGGGCAACAATGGCCGAAATCATCCGGGGAGTTATTCCTTTTATTCTAATTATGGCTGTTTTTTTAGTTTTGTTGTGTTTCTTTCCGCGTCTGGCTACCTGGTTACCGGCCACGATGGGCTTTAAAGGTTTTTGATTAAAAGATTATCCAATAAGATTTTTACTTTAAGGTAAATATGGTTATTAAAATCTAAAAAATAAAAAATATTTTTTAAACAAGGGGGAAGTAAATATGGTAAGTTATACTGAAGAACACAATATTTTTCGCCGTACCTTCAGGCGGTTTCTGGAAAAGGAAATTCAACCCCACCTGGAGGAGTGGGAGGAAAAAAGACTGGTACCGGCTTGGTTTTTTACCAAAATGGGGGAACAGGGGTATTTAGCGCCCTGGATAGACGAAAAATACGGGGGATCCGGGGTAGGATTTGAATATTCAGGCATAATTTTAAATGAGATTTCCAAGCTGGATGTTGGTTTAGGAACTATTATTTGTGTGCATAGCGACATTGTACCTCCATATATTGCTACTTACGGTACGGAAGAGCAGAAAGAAAAATGGCTGCCCGGAGCCGCCAGCGGTGAACAGGTCTTTGCCGTAGCCATGACCGAGCCCAACGCCGGGTCTGATTTACAGGCCATTACTTCTTCCGCCGTAAAAAAGGGAGATACTTACGTCATTAACGGCACTAAAACTTTTATTACCAACGGCATGAACGCCGGGATAACCGTGGTCGCCGCGAAAACAGACCCTAAAGCCGTCCCGCCTTTTAAAGGAATTAGCCTTTTTGTAGTGGAAGACGGGACCCCCGGTTTTATTAAAAGCCGCAAGTTAGACAAAGTAGGCTTGCATAATAACGATACGGCCGAATTAGTTTTTGAAGATTGTGTTATTCCGGCTTCAAATATAATTGGGGAGGAAGGAAAAGGCTTTTTCTATATGATGCAAAAATTACAACAGGAACGTTTAGTAGTTTCCATAACTGCCCAAGGAGCAGCCGAAAGAATGCTCGAGGAAACAGTAAACTACGCTAAAAGCAGAAAGGCTTTTGGGGTGAGCATTGGCAACTTGCAGCATAATCTTTTTAAGCTGGCGGAAATGGCTACAGAGGTTGAATTGGGCCGTACCTTTCTGGAGGATTTACTGGCTGACCATATTAGCGGCAAAGATGTGGTTACCAAAGTTTC
>DMDI01000118.1:0-305 GCA_003445555.1 Desulfotomaculum sp.
TGGCTTAGGTCCAGCAGGTTTTCCCAAACAATCACTGGGTGTCGCCATCCCAGCGGTTTCCCTTTAAGATTGTTTCCACACGTTGCCGCACTTGGGACTGGATTACCACTTAGTCCATACTGTAATCCCTGCATCGTCCTGGCTTCCCAGACAGCCTAGGAGTTTTCCTCAACGAAATGTACCTTTTTCTAGCCTCTTTTGCAATAACGGTTTCAGCCTGACTGACTTTTTGTTTATAGGCCTATAACTAAAAGCCAGCCTTTTTAAAACTCATCCACCGTTACCACTCAAGGCAGGCTACACTG
>DMDI01000118.1:389-3973 GCA_003445555.1 Desulfotomaculum sp.
ACCACATGCAGGTTCACACCCCAAGCCGTAGACTTAACTCCCCAAAAGAGGCAGCTGCTCCACAAACTTGGGTCTCCGCGAAGGCAGGGTCAACGCCTGCATGCCCTTGCAGCTCGCCCTCCCTCCTTAACCCCCAGCACCAACCCCCAACTGGGCGTCGGCAGCCAGCACCAGGGACTTCATCGATGTGCCTTTAACGGATTTTTAGCCCCGCCTTCGAAAAAGACATTCCGACTAGGATACTGCATCACTTGCCCTGTTTGAATTAACTATTTTTAATAGTGTTCAGAATAATTATATCATAAAAAAGAAATTTTCAAAATTAGTAAAGAAAAAGCAAAAACACTTTTTAGGTTAAAAAGTTCGCTCAGAATATTAGATGGGTTGATATTTTTATCTAGCTCTTATTAACTATAAATTTTGTCAGTTCCCTTAAGAAATCTGCTTCTTCCTTAAAAGGAGTCAGGGCTTGCCGCGCGGCTTCTGCCGCCTGGTTTGCTTTTTCTCTTGCTTTGGCTAAACCAAAAAAAGAAACATAGGTATTCTTTTTATTTTTTAAATCACTCCCGGCCGGCCTACCCAATTGAATCATATCTCCGGTTACATCTAAAATGTCATTTTGAATTTGAAAAGCCAGGCCTAAATTTTCAGCGTATTGGGTTAAAGCTTTCAAGGAACAGTCGTCTGCTCCGGCTAAAACAGCGCCGGCTCTTACCGCGGTTTTAAATAAGGCCCCTGTTTTATGCCGTTGAATATATTCTAATGTGGTGGCATCTACCGGAGCATCGGTGGTCAAAATATCTACCGTTTGCCCTCCAATTAAGCCTTTCGTTCCGGCAGCGGCGCTTACTTCTACAATTACTTCAACTACCTTATTTACCGGGGCTAAAGACAGGGTTGCGTTGTGGGCTAAAAGAGCAAAGGCCTGGGTTAGTAAAGCGTCACCAACCAGTATCGCCAATGCTTCACCATACACTTTATGACAGGTAGGCTTTCCCCGCCGAAAATCATCATTATCAATAGCCGGTAAATCATCATGCACTAATGAGTAAGTGTGGATTAATTCAAGGGCACACGCGGCAGGTAGTACCATTTCAGAAGTGCCGCCGACTACTTCGGCTGCTTCTATAACCAAAACAGGACGTAAGCGTTTCCCCCCGGCAAATACAACTTCACGTATTGCCTGGTGAATTACCGGCGGATAAGCATCAGGGGCAGGTAAATAATTGTTTAAAGCTTCATTTATTAAAGCAACTTTTTGTTTTAGTTCGGCGTAAAAATCCAGTTGTTAAGCTCCTTTACCTTCCAAATTAAACATATTAACATAAATACTAAACCCATGGCCGCCGGCTACAACTGAATGCTGCTGACGGCTAACTGCTAAATTGAATACTTAACTGTTCACTTTAAAATTTAAGTTAGATTCCTTTAAAACCATATTTTTATTTTCATCCGCCATTAATTCTAAAATTCTTTTTTCTGCTTTTTCAAGCTGCCGGTAGCAGAATTTTGACAACCACATTCCTTCTTCAAATAAAGCCAGGGCCTTTTCTAAAGGCAACTGCCCATCTTCCAGCTCTTTTACCACCGTTTCTAACCGGTTTAAGGCTTCTTCAAAACTAATGTTTTCCATTTCATCCACCGTACCCTTTAAGTTCCTAAAAATTATATCATTTATACCCCTGTCTGTATACTAAAAACTAAAATATTTGCGTTAAAAAATGCTTTTAAAAAAGCAGGGCTTATAAATGAAAACTTATCTTATATTCCTTTAGCCAGGTATTAACTTGAATTAAATAGGCAAAAAGCTGAGGACCGCCCATAAGCTGCCCAAACCAGGCCGGGTTAAAAGCCGAGGCTTTAGTATTAATAAGGGTACGGATAGAATCTATATTAACCAGTTGGCGCAGGGGCGAAGATGAGTCATCAATAAGCCGCTCAAACCAAAGACGCACCGTTTCCAAGTAGGTGGGGTTATGGGTTTTAGGATAGGGACTTTTGCGTCTGGATAAAACTTCGTCCGGCAGCATACCCTTAAGGGCCAGGCGCAAAATACCCTTTTCCCTCTGGTCACAGTTTTTCATAGCCCAGGGAATATTCCAGGCGTACTCAACCAGCCGGGGGTCACAAAACGGCACTCTTACCTCAAGGCCTGCCGCCATACTCATCCGGTCCATCCGGTCAAGCAAGACAGGCATCCAACGGGTAATATTCAGGTAAAGCAGTTGGCGCATTTGTTTTTCCGCCTGGTTTTCACCCGGTAAACAAGGTACTTCCGCCAGGGCTTCCTGGTAGCGCTGGGCCAGGTATTCTTGTGGCCGGATGTATTTTAGCAGTTCCGGGGAAAAAAGAAGCAGGCGTTCGCTTATCATCCGCATCCACGGAAAAGTGCCGGTAGATAAAACATTATTATCCCGGCACCAGGGATAGCCGCCAAATATTTCATCCGCGCATTCCCCGGCCAGGGCTACGGTAGCTCCCTTTTTTACTTCCCGGGAAAACAGGTAAAGGGAAGCATCTATATCAACCATTCCCGGTAAATCGCGGGCCTTTAAGGCTATAGGCAAAGCATCTGCCAGCGCAGGCGTATCAAGAAAAACAGTTTGGTGGCGCGTATTAAATAAAGAGGCGATCTTTTGTACCCAGGGAGCGTCAGCATTGGGCTGAAAGTGGTTGGGCCGGAAATACTGCTCGTTATCAACATAATCTACCGCGTAAGTGTAAAGCGGCCCTTGTCCGTTCCTGGCCAGTTCCTGGGAAGCAAAAGCTGTAATAGCACTGGAATCAAGACCCCCTGATAATAAGACGCAAATAGGAACATCAGAAACAAGCTGCCCTTTCACCGCTTCCCTTAAAAGATGGTGGACGGTTAAAGCAGAAGTTTTAAGGTCGTCGCGGTGGGGTTTGCTTTCCAGGGTCCAATACCGCCTTATTTGTATTCCCTTCCGGTCGTATATTAAATAATGTCCTGGTTTAAGTTCGGCTACCCCGCGCAAGATACCTTGGCCGGGCGTACGGGCCGGACCTAAAAGAAAAATTTCGGCCAGACCCGTAGCGTCTACTTCTGGTTGAATACCCGGGTGGGCCAGAATAGACTTTAGTTCGGAGCCAAAAAGAAAGGTATCGCGGCAATTAGCGTAAAAGAGAGGTTTAATTCCCAGTTGGTCGCGGGCCAGAAACAGTTGTTGGTCTTTATCGTTATAAATAGCGAAAGCAAAAATGCCGTTAAAGCGTTTGACACACGTTACCCCCCATTCAATAAAAGCAATTAAGATAACTTCTGTATCCGAATGACTGAGAAAGTGGTGGCCCTTTGTTTCCAGTTCCCGCCGTAGTTCAGGGGCATTATACAGTTCGCCGTTATAAGTGATCACGTATTGGCCTTCTCCGTATTGACGAACCATAGGCTGGGATCCGCCTTCCGGATCAATTACAATCAAACGGCGATGAGCCAAGCCCGCCTGCGCCGATAACCATATACCGCCGGCGTCAGGTCCCCGGCAGGATAATGTTTCCGCCATTTTTTCCAGAATAAAACGCTTTGGCGTGAGATCATCCTTCCAATTTATCCAGCCCGTTATTCC
>DMDI01000025.1 GCA_003445555.1 Desulfotomaculum sp.
ATGTTTTCATCCGAAAATCCTTGGATTTTCATTCTCCTTTGTAGGGGCGTATTGCAATACGCCCCTACAGCATGGGCGTTTCGTTTCCCTTTGTGCCTCTGTGCTTTTGTGCCTACCTGAATAGTTAATCCGGGATATATATTTTATTGGCGCGTGAAAACCAAGGGTAAAGAAAGGGTACCGTTATGGCGTTATAAAAAGAAACCAGCAGGATTATTTTCATCAGGGCCGGGCCGGGTGAAACTACAAAACCAGCGAAATTTAAAAAAACATATTGCCCCAACCCCCTAACCAGGGAAGCAAACCAAGTAATAGTAATTATTACAAAAAGGCTTTCCTTATAAAAGTGTTTTCCCGCCAATCCCACCAGGCAACCAATATACATTTTAACCAGGATATTTAAACCAAAAAAGTTACCGGTGTAAATATCCTCTAATAATCCTCCTACAAAACCACACCAACATCCGGCCTTATAACCCCGTAAAAGAGCTGCAAAAATTACCATAACCAGCCCTAAATCAGGTTTTACGCCCTCTATCTGGAAAAAGTTTAAAACGGTAGATTGAATAAATACCGCTACGGCAAAAAATCCAAACAATAAAAAATTGGACAATTTATTTACCTCTCAAAAATAATAAGTACTTCTTCTAAACGATTAAAATCCACAAAAGGCTGAATAGTGGCCTTAAAAAATAAACCCGACGGCTCCCGGGTTACTTTTATAATTCTTCCTACCGAAAGACCAGGGGGATATAAATCACTTAAACCAGAAGTTATCACTATTTGATCCTTACGGATTATAAAACCAGTAGGAATATGAATCATCTGCAACTGGTTAGTGTTACCAATCATCCCTTCCGCTAAGCCAGGAGCACGGTTTTCCTGAACCAAACAGCTTACCCCGCTGCGCGGATCAGTAATCAGTAAGACCTCGGCTGTTTTCTGACTGACCGAAATAACCCTTCCGACCAGACCAGCCGGGATAATAACAGTCATATTTACCTTTAATCCATCTCTCGCCCCTTTGTTTACGGTAATAGTACCGAACCAGTTGTTCAAATCACGGCCAATTACGGCCGCGCTATAAACAGCTCCTCTGGTAGTTTTGATTTTTGTTTCTTTAAAATCCAGTAATTTTTTTAATCGCTGGTTCTCCAACCGGTATTCATTAGCTTCCCGTAATTGTTCTTCAAGCCGGCTAACCTTCTCTTTTAATTCCTGGTTTTGTTTTACCGCCTTAGCCAGGGAAACAGGTAATTTTAAAACATTACGTATTGCTTGCCCGGTTTGCATTGTTACCTTGCTTACCGGAGCCAGCACATCCCTTACGGTCTTTGCAGGCGGCGCAAGTTCATTTTTAGCCGTAGCTTTAAGGATAATAAGCAAAAAGATTAATACCGTTAACAAAAACAGTATTTTACCCAGCGGGTGGCGAGGCAAGTTGACCACCCCTTTTTTTAAACAAGTTTTCTAGGGTTAATCAATACAATAAAAGGTGGAAACAAATGCATAAACCAGAATTAACTTTTTTTAAGCAAGTTTTCTAGGGTTAATCAATACCCGGCGCAGTAAATCAATATTTTCCAATACCCGGCCGGTTCCGTAAGCTACCGCCAAGAGTGGATCTTCCGCTACATGAACCGGCATCCCGGTTTGCTCGCTGACCAGCTTGTCCAGGCCCTTTAATAACGCTCCCCCGCCGGCCATCATGACCCCGCGGTCCATAATGTCGGCGGATAACTCAGGCGGAGTTTGCTCTAGAGTAGCCTTAATGGTCTCCAGGATAGCCTCTACCGGTTCAGATAAGGCTTTATAAATTTCTGTATTAGTAATGCTCGCTGTTTTGGGTAAGCCGTTAATTAAATCCCGCCCTCTGATATCGTAAGTTTGCTCTTCTGACGCGAGGTAAGCCGAACCAATTTCAATCTTAATTTCCTCCGCCGTGCGTTCCCCAATTAAAAGATTAAAAACTTTTTTTACGTGTTGAATAATAGCGTCATCCATTTCATCACCCGCTACCCGGATAGAACGACTGGTAACAATACCTCCCAGGGAAATAACGGCTACTTCTGTTGTCCCTCCCCCAATATCAACAATTAAATTCCCCGTTGGTTCGTGCACCGGCAAACCAATACCAATGGCGGCCGCCATGGGCTCTTCAATCAAGTACACTTCCCGTGCCCCAGCTTGCATGGCCGCTTCCTTTACGGCCCGCTCTTCTACCGGCGTTGCTCCAGAAGGAACGGAAATTACCACCCGGGGCCGGACTAAAAAGGTGCGGTTACGCAATGACTTGGCAATAAAATATTTAATCATACTCTGGGTAACGTCAAAATCAGCAATTACCCCGTCTCTCATAGGGCGAATGGCGACAATATTTCCAGGCGTACGGCCAATCATTTGCTTGGCCTCTAACCCTACGGCCAAAACACGGTGGGTATCCTGCTGAATAGCCACTACTGAAGGTTCTCTTAACACTATTCCCCTACCCCGGACATAAACCAGGGAATTTGCGGTACCTAAATCAATCCCCATATCTTTGGAGAACAGGCCTAAACGCAATTACCTAACCCCTTTCCCCTAAATTCGATCGCCGGTCGCCGGTCGTCAGTCATCGGGATAGAAGGGGGTTCGCTAACGCAAATTTCTCCCTTAAATTCTGACGGCTGCTGCCTGACGACTGTCGATCATTCTAGCCTTTACAATCTTTTATAAAGAAAATAACCAAAGAGCATTCCCAAAACCGTTAAAGGACCTAAAGCAATAGTAAGGCCAAAAATAAGTTTAAAAAAACTCAAGTCCAGGGTTACCGTAGGAAAACCAAAAGAAGCCGTAGCTTTTAAAACGGGTAAGGTAAGCATACCGGCCACCACATTTCCAATCAGGCCTCCGACTATCAAGAGAAGGGCTAAAACCCAGGGATTTTGTCTGTTTTGTTTTATCTTTATATTTTTAGCCATAACCATCCCCCTAGTAGGGGCGTATTGCTATACGCCCCTACAGATAACCTGGCTATACGCCCCTACAGATAACCTGGCTATACGCCCCTACAGATAACTGATCGTTAAACCTAGTTTAACACTTTACCTTTAATTGAACAAGCTAATGTTTAATTGTAACTATTCAGGTAGGCACACTCGAAGTTCGAGGTTCGAAGTTAGAAGTTCGAATCTCGAATCTCGAACTTCGAACTTCGAACT
>DMDI01000295.1 GCA_003445555.1 Desulfotomaculum sp.
CCTCTTCGGTTGAATGTTCCTCCCCGGTGGCGCGCATTCCCTTGTATAACCATGATGTTACTTCATCATCTTTTTTGCCGAGCACAAAGGCGTGCCATGCGTAAGCCGCCATGCCGCGCAACCCGAAAAGCAGGGTGGAACGGAGGGACACTACGTCAGGATCACCCTGCCAGAGGGTACCGGCGGCCAGGTCTGCCGCTCCGCCCAGTTTTTCTTTTTCAGCTTGAACAAGATTTTTGAGCTCGTCAATGCAGGCACCGTCAAAATTAACATTGGTGAGCGTCGCGAAAAGCCCTTGCATCATCAGTTCGTCTGCTTCCTTGCCCGGAGTTTTGTCCTGCGCGGCGCGGGCCAGTCCAGCCAGGGCGCAGGTCAATTCGTCCTGCCTGCCGGCGAAGTCCGGCTGTTTGCCGCACACGCCCACCCTGGTACAACCTTTGCCGCCCGCCGTTTGCTCGCATTGAAAACAAAACATCATTTGAAAAGACCTCCTTAAAATGTTTTACTTGCGGCTTTTGTGAAGTTATTTTATTATATTTAAAGCACAGAATCGGTAGCCACGGTTACCAAAAATCAGAGGTGACAATAAATGTTCATGAGATGGATGGAAGTTTTATCCAAGTGCGACTTATTCAGGGGAATAAGCCCGAATGAATTGAATATCATATTTGAATGCCTGAAACCGGATGTGGGCAGCTACGGGAAGAATGAGTGGGTGGCCGTTGCCGGTGAAAAATTTACTGGTTTGGGGGTAGTCCTTGCCGGCGACGTGGTGGTTGCCAAGGAGAACGCGGCCGGTAAACGGATCATTGTGGCGGTAAACAGCCCCGGGGAGATTTTCGGCGAGATGGCCGCGTTTTCAGGAGAGGGCGTGTGGCCGGTAACAGTAGCGGCCCGGGAAGCGAGCACGGTAATGTTTCTGCCGGCCGGAAAAATCGTGGAAAACTGTGAAAGGTCTTGCTTAAGCCACAGGCAACTGATCACGAACATGCTCAAGATTGTTTCCGGCGAGGCGTTCATGCTGAACCGCAAACTGGAATATATGATGATCAAGAGCATACGGGGAAAGATCAGCGTTTTCCTACTTGAGCAGTATAAAAGGATTGGTCAGGCCACTTTCATGTTGCCTTTGAAACGAAACGAGCTGGCGGACTTCCTGAATGTTTCCCGCCCGTCCCTTTCACGCGAGATGTGCCGGTTGCGGGATGAAGGGGTGATCGATTTTTATAAGAATTCCATAAAAATCAAGGATTTGGATACTTTAAAAAGGATGGCCGAATAATAACATCCGGTTCTGAACATGCTTTAGTGTAAACGGAATAATCATCCAAAATTTTGTTAATACTTTTATTGTAGCATAAACAGGGCAACGCTTAAGGAGCGACCCCACGCTTGCTACGACTTATAGGTGAAACGGCGGGCTTATTGTTCGCTGTTTTTTATTTTACCGGGAAGCCCCAAGCGTATAAACCCGGGGGTGGGGGGGAAGCCCCCCCATGCGGCTTTTAAGCCGCAAATCTATCTGCAAAGAAAATCATAATCTGACTGTACGCCATTGCCCAATCCCGCGCCGGCTGCGTCCATTTTTTCACAATTTCTTTGACCGATAGGAAAACAACCTTTCTTATCGAGTCGTCAGTGGGGAAAATCGCCTTTGCTTTCGTGAATTTCCGCACCATTCTGTGGTATGCTTCCACCGCGTTTGTTGTGTAAATCAAATGCCGGATCTGCTCGGGATAGTTGAAAAACGTAGTAAGTTCAACCCAATTTGCGTCCCAAGACCGCATAATCGACGGATATTTCTTATCCCATTTTTCCCGAAACTCCTCTTTTGCATACTCCGCGTCGTCAAGATTTACCGCGCCGTAAATTTTCTTGAGGTCGGCACAGATTTCCTTTCTGTCCTTGTATTGCACAAATTTAGTGGAATTGCGGATTTGGTGCACTATACATAACTGCTGCTTAGTCTTTGGAAATACTGCGTTTATGGCTTCTCCAAGCCCTTTCAGGTTATCGTGGCAAGCAATGAAAATGTCCGTAACGCCGCGTTTTTTAAGGTCGGAGCAAATACTTGCGTAAAATGAAGCGCCCTCGTTCTCGCTTATCCAAATCCCTAATATATCCTTCCGGCCGTTCATATCAATGCCCAAAACCGAATAGACGCATTTGTTGATAATCTGGCTGTCTTTACGGCTTTTGAACACAATGCCGTCAAAGTAAATTATCGGGTAAATCGCTTCCAACGGACGGTTTTGCCACTCATTCACTTCCGGCAAAATTTTATCTGTGATCTTAGAAATCAAGGTTTGCGGGATATCCGCCCCGTATATCTCGCGCAGATTATCCTCAATGTCGCGCTGCGACATACCTTTAGAGTACATCGCCATTATCTTTTGCTCAATTTCATCGGTTCGGGTTTGCCGCTTTCCAAGGATTCTTGGTTCAAATTCACCATTTCGGTCGCGGGGTATGGCGATTTCGCTTCCGCATTGTTGCCCGTTGGTTTGGACCGATTCGCACCCCTGCTATCTTAGGAGCGGGAATTTTAGGGATGCCGGTAAGCACCTATGCTTTTTATTCTTTACTGGGGGCCTTTAGCTGGACATTGGCCTGGCAGTATGGTTGTTGGAAGGGCACAGCTATATTTTTGCATTACTGGCAATATTACCATGAGTTATGCATACTTATACTTGCTTTCGTTTTAACCTTTGCTCTAATATGCATTTATCGGTATTTCTACTCCCGTTCGGGTAGCTTTTTACTAAGCAAACAAATAAATAAAGAGGCAAACGCAGGCAAAGAATAATCTTCTTTAAAGTTAAGTGGGCTAATAGCGGACAAAGCTAGGAGGAAAGGAAAATAGTTAAAATGTGACCCACATCTGAAACCTCCCCAAAAATTTTATATGTCACTCAATTAGATGTTTAACAATCTACTCTTGAGATAATAGAGATTTTGTTTAAGAATGTCATGGTGCATGTTTTTATCGAATGCCTGCTTTGTATTTTGTATATCCCCTGCATTAAATCTTGGAGCACAAAAACGGGCGTATTGTTCAAGAGAGATTACGTGATAGCCTTCTTTTTGCAGTATATTTAAATGTTGACCAAACAACTCTGGGGTTATTATTATTTTACCCACAGGATGATTACTGATGTGGTGGTACATCAGCACCACGACCTGCTGCTTAGGCAGGAACAAATGTTTTGTCAATTTATCAATATGGGAAGGTAAATATGAGGGGATAAAAAGCCAGGCAAAAAATAGAAACAGTAATGCTTTTGCGATCAATGATATAATCAGCGTTATCATACCGTTCATTATACTATTTGCTGATTTTCCGTGTCAATTACGGCTATCAGCAAGGCTGCTGTCAAGAATTTTTGGTTGGGCGGCCAAGCAAGGCAGCTAATTCTAGTGGATATAAATCCGATCAGGGTAATGCCTGGCCAACCTCGTGAAAGCCAGTTCTTGAGGATGTCAAGGGGACAGGTACATTGACACCTTTAGAAAATCAAAGGACACCTCGTTGGGGTAACTGGATTAAACCAAAATACGGCCTTTAAAGCCTAAACGCTGACGAACCCCGGAACTTCAGATAACTATATTTTCTTTGAAGAAAACCTCTCCAACCCAATTCTTTACCAAAACCTGCAATGGCATTTATAGTAATCCCCGCGATGAGCCCCTGAACTTTATTGCTAAGGCTAAAGATGAAAATATTGTAATTTTTATTGTCAACGGGCAGGTTTTAGTTGTAAAATTAACAAAAATAAAGGGGGTTTTTGCGTGAAGGGGAAGAAGAAATGGTTGGCGTTTGTTATTATAACTGTTTATCTTTGGAATACGGATATATGATGACGAATACTAAAGACAGGGAGGTGAACCAAATATGTGGTGGATTGCTACTATCGTCGTCTGGCTGCTCTCCGCCGTTTGAATTCTGTACGTGATGGCGGAAAACTTTTCGAAAAATAAACAAGTTTGATGAATTTATTGAATAGGAGGTATTACAATGTTAACAGCGTCAAACACCTACCCAATGCAACTGACTATTGATTATCCAGATAGGAAATTAAACAGGTTAACAACTTTCTTTAGGCTATTTATGGTAATTCCAATTGCCATTATCTTAGGCTTGATTGCCGGTACTGCTTTTGCCTGGGGGAGAGATGGTCAAAGCTTTCAAGCTGCCACAGGGGGGCTTGTGGTCTTACCGACTGTACTAATGATCCTATTTCGGAAAAAGTACCCCAGGTGGTGGTTTGACTGGAACCTGGCCTTAACTAGATTTAGCACCCGCGTTTATGCGTACTCGATGCTATTGAGGGATGAATATCCTTCGACAGATGAGGAACAGGCAGTCCATATTGATATCCCGTACCCGAACGCCAAAGAAGAACTCGATCGCTGGTTGCCGCTGGTAAAGTGGATAATGGCGATACCTCACTACATTGTTCTCCTTTTCCTTCATATTGGCCTCTTGGTAGCGGTAATAATTGCCTGGTTTGCAATTTTATTCACCGGCCGTTACCCAAAGTCCCTGTTTGATTACGCAGTTGGCGTGTTGCGTTGGTCATTGAGAGTATCTGTATACGCCTTCTTGTTAACTACCGACCGCTACCCGCCATTCAGGCTTGGTGATTAATGACAGAAAAAAATAAGTATATAATTAAAAATTTTCCATCAAGCAGACAAGCCACAATTGATGTTGGTTACATTGGGTTGAGAAAGCACCATATTAAGGCACTCATTGAATTAGATGTTACCCGTGCCCGGGAGTTAATTAAAAATTATCGAAACCAAAAGAAGGAAGAAATATCTTTTACGGCTTGGATTTTAAAATGCATAAGCCAGGCTATTGTTGAAAACAAGTCAGTTCACGCCATTAGAAAAGGTAAGAATAAATTGATTATTTTTGACGATCTCGATATATCAATTGTCGTCGAAAAAGAGGTCAATGGGGAAATGTTGATAGTCAATAGATTTGAC
>DMDI01000074.1 GCA_003445555.1 Desulfotomaculum sp.
ATTCTCTTATCTATGAATATTTAGAAAAAAAAGGCTGTAAAATTCCCGTTAACGATGTTTGGATTGCTGCTTGTTGCATGGCTGATGGCGGTACCCTTCTGACCCGAGATAAACATTTTAATCATATTGAACAAATAGAAAAAATCGTTCTGGTGTGATCATTTAATTCGGGTGGAAAATGGGGTCGCTTAAAGTTGAGATTATTTTATACGATAGGCCGGTAGATTATTGGTTCTCATTCCGGATATTAAGCGCCGTAATGATGCTTACTGATGCCGCAAAAAGGATAACCTGCCCTGAATGAAGAACTTGTCGGTAAAACATGAATACTTTGTTAAGGTTATTCTCCTTTCAGTTATTTTTCTTTTCATCCTGTTAGAGATTATTTTAGCGCTCACACCGCCTGTTGCCCGTGATGTTCTCATTCATCATCTGGCTGTCCCCAAGCTGTGGCTTATCCATGGCGGCTTTTATGAAATTCCATGGGCGGGGTTTTCTTACTATCCCATGAATCTTTCTTTGCTTTATCTTGTTCCGCTGTATTTCGGCAATGACATCATTCCCAACTTGATTCACTTAAGCTTTGGTGTCGGCACGGCCGGTTTGCTTTACGTCTATTTGAACAGGAAATCAGGGCAACTGGCCGGTTTGCTGGCAGCGCTGATATTTATCAGTTTGCCGACGATCCTGCGAACGGCCACAACGGCCTATGTTGATGTCGGTCTGGTATTTTTTACGACGCTCAGTGTTCTGGCTTATGTTTATTGGAGGGATGCTGAATATAAAAGCCATGGGTGGCTGCTGGTTTCCGCCATCGCCATGGGATTGGCGCTGGGCACAAAATACAGCGCCCTTCCTGCCTGGTTTTTCCTGACGCTGGCCGTTGTGTTTATTTACGCAAAAGAAACAGGCAGGCAATGGCCGGCGCTGCGGTTTGGTTTGATTTTCTTTTTTGTTTCCCTGATTGTCTTTTCTCCGTGGCTGGTCAAAAACGCCATGCTGACCGGGAATCCCCTGTATCCATTGTTTAAAAGCGTCTTCGGCAGTTATGGAATAAACAGCATGGGAGATTACTCCCCTATATCCGGTGATGTCGGCAGGGGGATGTTTAAAATGCGGGAAATTTTATACGGAGATAATTTTCTGGAGACTTTATTGATCCCCTTTCGCTTCTTTCTTCAGGGACAGGATCATAACCCGCGTTATTTTGATGGGGTTTTGAATCCTGTGTTGATTTTTATAGCGCCTTTTGCGTTCATCAGCAAAAAAATTAAAATGGAGAAGCTCCTTTTTCTTTCTTTTGCAGTCTTTTTCATTCTTTTGGCGTTTTTCATGGATCAGCACCGGATACGCTATATTCTGCCGGCTGTTCCATTTGTGATTATTCTGACGGTGCTCGGTTTTGTAAATCTCTTCAACTGGATCATGGACAGGCAAAAACCACTGCAAACGTTTTGCCTGGTAGCCTTTGTTTTTGTCTTAACCGGCATGATCGGGTTCAATGGGGTTTATGCAAAAAATTATTTTGTGAAAATCGCGCCGGTTGACTACATCCTGAAAAATGAATCCCGGGACCAGTTTATTGCCAGGCACGACGGCAGTTATCCGGCGGTCCGGTATATCAACAAGCATACGCCGGAGCATTCAAGGATTCGGCTTATTCTGCTGGCGGGGCGCGGATATCATCTGGACAGACGCTATGACGATGACGCTTCGTTCGGAATGGAGGTTATCCGTAATTTTGTGACATTATCAAGCGACGAGGCGGCATTTCAAAAATATCTGCGTTCACTGAACTGCACACATTTCTTGATGCGTTATGATTTGTTTCAGCAGTTTCTGGCGGACAATTATTCACCGGAGAAATTAAACAAATTATCCGTGCAGCTTGCGAAAAATGTGATGATAATATATCAGGATGGCTACTATGCCGTTCTACAGTTAAAACACAAGTAATAACATAGTCTTATGTGCTCAACTCAATCGTTTTTAATTTGCCTTGACTTTAGTTTCTGTTTGGTTTAATAACCAACATGACTTTTAGTCAGTAGCTGACTTTAGTCCAGATGGCGGCTAAAAGTTATCCCTCAGGGTCCAGAGCTTTCCCCCCTGAGTGTCCGGAATTGATACCCGGGTGTATTCGCAGGGCCAAATCAATTTCAATTGTATGCTTTATATTCTCTTCAAGGTGGAAAGGGATCCACAGAATGTCTGAAGTCGTTACGACGAAATATTTTCTTGCCTGGCTTCATGATCGAAAAGTAATATCCACAGTAAAAGCCTCATCGGGCCGATTCAATTTTCCCTTCCTTTCTTCAAAATTTCATTCTTGTTTTCATGACCATAGCATTGAAATATACAAAAAACTCCTCGCTTTATTTTCTGCGCCGAAGTGTTTTTCGCCGTCGGAAATATACTGGAGAAAGGATGTGATCAACTCCCCGTTATCATTGAAGATGACATGTAAACCGGCAAGGTTGCGGTTCATGACATATTGTATGTAGTATGAAAGTTAATGGAGGCGCAGCTTGGCCTCAAACAAATTTATGAGCCGTAAACCATAACGAACGGTTCATAAGAAAGAGAAGGAGGAGAATAATGTCATTTAAGATCAAAAAAGCGGCTGTTTTAGGTGCGGGAGTCATGGGCGCGGGCATCGCGGCTCATCTGACCAATGCCGGTATCGAGTGTTATCTGCTTGATA
>DMDI01000234.1 GCA_003445555.1 Desulfotomaculum sp.
CCATGATAATAAGGGCATCGCACAGATTGTGAAAGCGCATTTGGTACCTGGTCCGGGGATCCATCAGGCTCATCAAGAACTGGTCATAAGTGGTGATTATCAGTTCACTCCGCCAGGTGTCCACAAAAAACGGCTTATCTTCATCCTCCAGACAGTCCGCGTAGTTCCGGTCGGCAAGCGAATGGCTGTTCAATAACCAGGTGCCATCAGCAATATACCCGCCTGTCTTCAAGATATTCTCGTACTCTCTTGATGTCTGATCAATAACAGAAAGGAAAGGTAACACCACGATTATTTTTGGCGGTATTTCAGGCGCTGCCGAAGTAATCTCTCTTAACTTAAAAGCCCAGGTAGCCGCCAGCAGGGTTTTCCCGCTGCCGGTAGGAGCGGTCAGGCTGAAAATTCTTTCCGTTTCATTTCGCCGGATGGCATTAATTATTTCACCTCTGGCCTTATGTCTTAAACGGTTCGTCGCAGTATCATCCGGCTCTCCAATATACTGGTCAATCCATTGTGGCTGCCAGTGCCTGACTTCTCTATTTAGATAACGACCAGGATTGGAGACAGCCAAGAATGCTTTATCTGCTTCAAGAAACATGGAAAATACAAGCTGAGCTCTTAATCGAAAATTTACAGCCTTCTCGTCAGACAAAGAAAACAATTTTGCCGCAATCCTGTTTATAACAAATTTTTTTAACACCGCAAGGAATCTTGTTGAATTGTCGAATGCATTTGTAGACTTTAAATATTTTTCCAGATCAATTCCTGTTTCTTCAGCCAGGTCATCATAATTCACCATACCCAACTGCTTTTTAAGCAACCTTGCCTTTTCGCCCCCGGCGAAACCGTCTAAATCCCATTGAGAACTTCCAACACCAATCTTTTTTTCCGGAATAGTGGGAAGTCTGCTGTGATGACCTTTTGCAACTGCAGCCAGAACCAGAGTCTCTAATTCATCCCATCCTTCATTCTGGGCCTTAACTAAGGCAAAAAGTAAAGATAATGCTGAATGAGATTTTTCTTCGGCGTCGCCCTTGTAATTCTGCGGGTTGGCAATATATTCCTGAAAGGCGCTTGTCCCCTTGCCCAAATCGTGCAAAAAAGCAAGTTTTTCCATGATGCCTTTAACTCGCGGGGTTATTGTTTTTTGCGTATGCCTACCTTGGATACCCCGCAGCGCCTCGTTTATTTGTTCAATATGCTCGCTCAAGAACAAGTGAGGATGGGAATTAATTCTTTTTATCATAAAAACATCAAGACCTTTCCCCCTGCCAAGTATGCCTCGCTAGTGTACACTGCTACCGGGCAGCCTTCCCTTTCCAGTAAATACCTAGCATGTGTAAAAACTCTTTCTGGCGTTACTGTCCTGGGCATATGCAAAAGATTAAGGGCCAGTTTTTCCTGATAGACTTTTTCTATGTCTAATCGAACATTTTCCTGCCTGATCACAGTATTGACCGGATAGGTTCCCTCCGGCAATTTTTCTGCTTCTATTGTCTCAAGATACACAAGATCAGCCATCATTTCGGAAAGTCCCAAACTTGGCTGAAAGTACCAACGCCGTTCTTTAAGACGCGCTTCCAGCTCGCTTTGATATGGTTCAGGCAAAGCCGCCCAAATTTCATACGACGGATTGAACAACCATTCCTGAGTAATTAATGTAACCTTTTCGGGTTTGGTATTTTTATCTAGTTTTTGGGTTATTTTAACCATCCAGGGAAGTGATTCGGGGGGATCCTTCCGGAGCTTTGCCTTATGCCAGTGCGTTAAAGGAACCTTCCCGGCCACGGCAATATCCACTGGCTCAAAAACCTCTTGCGGTTGATCTTTAGCTAAGCCCAGCACTGCCCCAATGATCCCTATCACAACTGTCCTTGGCGGAGCAGGGTAACTGATCGCGCTTGCCCCTGCATCCGCCCGCAGAAAGTGACCAAAACGTCCTTGTAATCGAAAAGCAATAAGTTTCATCATAATCAGCAACCTTCAGGTAAACTTTCAACATCCAACAACTGCCAATCTTTTGGTAATTCCGGCACAACCTGAATATCTTTTGAAATAACGTAACGCACTGCATGAATTCGCTCTTTCTGCTCAGTAGTTCTGATCAATAGTCTGCTAACATCTACAAAATAGTCAGCCGGGGAAGACCAGGCTTTTTCATCCTTATCGCCGGTGGCTTTCAACTGGATATAATCGTGCATCCGGCCGAACTGAAACTCCTCCCCTGGCTCATAATCTATACTGAACAGCAGGTGCGGAATCTGCCCCACCTTGGTGCGCGTGTTTCCTGCCGAACGCACGCCATGCCATAGAGACCTCAAAAATAGTTCGTAATCAGCGTCAGTCATTTTGGAGATCCTGGCGGAATGCTCGTTGGCCACTCCCGAAAACCCGATTAAGGCATAACGGAGGCCGAAATAAGTAGTAAAGGTTCCTTGTTCTTTTGTCTCGTCGCTGGCAAAGATTGACGTACCGTGGATGTCTACACTTTCCGCCTGGTGAAGTACTTCACCCATGTTGAGCTGAACGGGACCGGTCATAGTCTTGGGTTCCGGCTTTGGTTCCCACTCCGTTTCTTTACCCTCTTTATCTTTGATTTTCCCCGCTTTAAAAGCAAAGGAACTGCCAAAGAGGCGGGCGTCAATAAACGCATCCTGAAGTATATTAACCAACTCTTTCCCTTCGGCTTTTTCTTTTCTCATGGTGTTTAAGTAATGTACTACCCGTCCGGTCAGGTTGGTCGTCCTGCCTTCAATATTGTCCACCAGGATATCATGGCCCCTGCTTTTTAAAAAATCCCTGGCAAAACGCTTCAAGCGTACATCCGTTACATAATAGGTCCCGTCCGGCAGTACCCGGGGACGGTTTTCGTCGGGATCGCCATTAGGGTTACCCATTTTGATGTCATATAAAAATAGAAATTCTCTTCTCCCGGACAATGTACTCGTATTTTTTTCCATGAAACGTCACTCCTTTAATTTTGTTCCTTGCTGGGTAAAATATCTACTGTCATTGACTGCCCCAACAGCAGGTAGTAGTTTGTCTGAATTTCACTTAGCTTGATGTTATCGCCTAATTTAACGCCCAGCCGGCCTATTTCAGAAATCAACATTTTTACTTCCGGACTCTTTTCCGTTTCATAGGCCAGCAGTTTCTCTCTTATTTTATTGTACAGTTCTGGCAGGTCTTTCCCCTGCAGGGTAAGGCGTTTCAACCAGCTTAAGGCATTTGCGCCTACATTTACTCCCCGGGCACCCTGGACTTGCAGCAACTTTCCGTAGAGCACACCGAGCAGAAAGGAAAAAGCTTTTTGCGGCGTATTTATGCCGCTTTCCGGGCCAAAATAAGGCTTTAAAACATCCATCTCAGGTTCAAAATGTACCTTTTCCATATCCATAACCCCCACTTGTTTAAAGTAATACAACCACCAGTTTAAGTACTTTACCCAGCCCGTAGCCGTCAGGTACGGGCCCTTCCTGCCAATGCCCTCGTATAAAAGTTCTTTATACCCATCCTTTTTCTCCAACGCTTCCAACCAATACCAGCGCGCCGTCGTCATTATTTCTTCCCAAAAACGATCCTCCAGGAGCCGGTTTTGATGATAGACACAAGCGGCAATCAGCCTCTTTACGTGGAAGAGTTGTTTGCTTTTATTTGCATCTTCGGCTTTTTTCCCGCCGGGCCGGTGAAAAAGCGGGAGCAGTGCTTTTAAGGACAGATCCGGCTTAAAATTCGTTTGCCCCTGCTGAAGCGGTACTTTTGGAAACAGCAGGTGTGTCCAGCTTTTTGCCTGGGCGTTTAATTCCGAGAGCTCTCTTAAGCGACTGGGAAGCACGTTGGTAATCATACCGGTCACATTTCCAATTTCTTGCCCAACGTCCGCCCAGAGGATGATAAAATTTAAGATGCTTTCATTATCTTTCAGGATGTCAAGCAGGCTATCCTCATCCTGTTCCACATCACTGGCCATATTTTTAATATAATCAGTTGTTTCATACAAAACATCAAGACGCGCTTCCGTCGGTAAACCGGGTAAAAACGAAGGAATGATCAATGCGTTTTCGCCTGCGATTCTGGCACCGAAAGGCTGGCGGTCTTTTTTCGGCCCTCCTTTCTTTAAGACGTGAAACTTATACGTATAAAGGAGATCTGCACAGGAACTGCACAAAGCATATTTCTTCCATGCCTGTAAGGTATTAACACCAGGGAAGGCGCCGGCTCGGTCCATATTACTCAAATTAATACCCGCGCCCCTCAGCGCGTTGGGAAACACAGTAACATCTCGGACATTACACAGACAGCATATTTTCTTCTCTTCTGCCGGCGCTTTTTGCGTTGCATATCTCTCCCCGGCCAATTTTTCAGTCAAAAGATATTCGACGTATAACGCATTTTCCCCCGGTAGTTGCCCTTTACTGTCCCTGACCGTAAGAAACACTGTACCACTTTGTGGTCCAATCTTGTCCACCGCACATGCCAGCAAGTTTGCGTAACCACTTTCTCGCCAGTTTACAATTTTGCCATCAGGCAGTTGAATCTTAGTACAGTTTAAGAGCCTTAAAATATCCTCGAAGTATGGAGACCAGGGCTTGTTCGCCTGCGCCACTTCCTCAAAATATTTCATGGTCGTTAGAAGTATTTTTTCTGATGGACCACCTCCTTTGTTTTTATCATAAGTTCTTTTAATCACAGGACCTACCCGGGCACCTTGCGAGTTGGGCAGCCGCATAAAAGGCAATTTATCAGTGGTACATCCTACTTTAGCGCTATCAGGATCATCTACCAGATCTTGTACTACCAACCGCACCATATCATCCGCGTATTTTTCTAAAACATAAACTGTTTCGATTTTACCGCTATCTTCTACGAGATAAGGAAACATCTTTCCGGGCGAATTTTTGCGCAACTTTTGATACCAGTCTTCGGTGTCGGCAGGTATCTCTTCCCCGGTCAATTCTTCTGACAGGTAGTCCAACGCCAGTGTTCGCATTGCCTCGATCAACTTATCACTTCCTTTATTAACTTGCTTGCTTTTTACCTCTATAATTACTTACCCCTTGGGCAAACATAGGCATATCTTCGTAAAAGTATTGCAAATGGGCTCTTCTAAAGGAATACCGGCACATTGAAGTAAAAGCTTTTAAAAATTAATCTCATTTCTTTGTTTTTTAGATTTATCTTTCCCCTTTCTTTTCATTTCTTCTGCATATTCTTTGACTATTCTGGTCATTTGCCGATCTGCGCTTACTTCATTTGGATCATCTTCGTCTATCGGCATTGGTCGGTAGAACTCTACTATTTTTCCTTCGCTTTTTATCCAAGCTTCCCTTTTCCTTAATATCTCTTTTAGGTCTTTTCGGCCTAAATCGGTCAGGTACTGCATATCTATGATGACATGCATTTTTTCAATATAGCGCATTAAATCAAATAACTTTCGTGCTTCATTGGCCTTGTCGAGTTGATTTAAATTTTTACGAAAATAGCATTCTGTAAGTAATGCATCTATAATAGTACTTACTTCACTGGCTTCTAATTCAATTTCCATTTACTTCTCCTTTCTTACTATTTTTCACCAGTTTATAGTTTTTCCCGTTACTTTCCTAAAGCTTAACAATCCTAAATCATCAGGCCAAATGTAAATTACTTATTGAAACCATGGCAATGCACCGGCGAGTTTTTCCAGTCTTCCCAGCGTTTCCACCTGTCGCCTTTGCTGTTGTCCCTGGCCATAGCTTCTTTTAGCAAAGAATCTTGCCTAGAGACTGTTGAAAAACTTCGCCTGGCTTCGTCAGTTGCCGTCGTCCGGTTGTTCACGTACCACCAGTACGCTCCGCACCGTCCGACGTCACCTTCCTTGCCATGCTTGTTTTTGAATAGTCTCCGGGCTTTTGCGACATTCTCGCCTAATCACTAAAAAGGTATGCTGCATGCGCTTTTTCCCGCAGGAGCTCATGCACCGGCAGATCTTCCTGCCAGCAAGCTCTTTTTTAAATGTTTTGCAAACATTCTATCACTGGTAGGGTGACATTTTACGTCGTACCAAAAATTTATTTATAAATTTTCGCCATATTTTTTATTTCCAGCGTGATTTCTTCTTGTAGTGAAGCAGGAGCCAGCACTTTTGCGTGAGAGCCAAAACTCAAGACCCAGCGTTTTATCTCGCCCATACCGCTTACCTTAAGGTGCAGGATAAGGGAGCCGTCCGGCTGGTGTTCAATCTTCTGGGACTCATGCCACTTGCGTTCATGGATCCAACGGGCCTGTTCAGGGTCAAAAAAGATGGTTACTTCCTCAACTTTCTTTCCCCTTTCTACACCTAAACTGCCGCCCAGATATTCTTCAAGTGAAAAATCCGGTTTTACCTGAAAGGTTTCCTCCAAAACTTCAAGCCGGCGAATACGGTCTAAGGCAAAAGTGCGCACTTCCTGGCGAAAATGACAGTAGGCAATTAAATACCAGGCGCCTTGGAAATAGCGCAGGTGGTAGGGATCGACTTCACGAAGCGTCAGTTTGTCCCGGCTGACCGTGTAATAATGTATATGTAAAGTTCGCCTGTTTTCTATAGCCCGAGCCAGAAAATGGTAAGTTCCGGCAAGCTTCTGTTCATCTCCCCGTAGCGGCTGCACGTCAAAAGAAATAATTTGCTCTAAAGAATCTAAGTCCAAGCTTACTCCTTGAGGCAAACACAAGCATATTTTGGTGAACGCGTTGCGAATAGGTTCCTCTAAAGGAGTGCCGGCGCATTGAAGTAAAAGCTTTTGCCCCAGAAATAGCGCCACCTGTTCTCCCTCAGTAAGGTTTAAGTGCGGCATTTCAAAAGGGCTGGTGTAGTAATAGCCGTTCTTTAACCTGCTGTATTCCAAGGGGGCACAAAGCATGTCCCGTAAAAATTCCATATCACGCTGGATGGTTCTTTTGTTTACCTCTAAAGACGATGCGAGCTTTGGTGTGTTTGGATATTTTCCGGCCTTAACCTGGTTGTGAATAACCAGAACCCGGTAAAGCCTGGAGCGGTGTGAAAGCGGAAGAGTTATTCTGGCTTCTTTTTTAATCACCATTAGCGTTCCTTCTCAATAAAGGATAAAGATAACATGGCGATGTGTACCAAGTTACTTATTTCGACTATTTCGGGCATCTTCCTGCCGTTCTGTAAAGAAAAGTCAAAAGATAATATTTAGAAAATCTTGTCTTTCCTCCCAAAAGGATTATAATATATCCATCAAAGAATCATGAGGCGTAACAAAGGCAAATTATAAAAATATGATGCCTATAGCGGTGAAAAAACATGGAAGATCCCATCCTCAAAGCCAGCAGTTTGCTGATTAAAGCCGTCATTCCCTATTATCTGATCGGACCCAAATGTACCGCCAGCAATTCTTCAAGAGCAACTTTAAGCGCCAGGTAGAAAGAAGTGCCAACTACGTTTTCCTGATACTCTTTTAACCGGTGCTTATCAATAGCGCGGATCTGGTCGCAGAGGACACGGGCGACCTTTCCGTGAAGGTCAATTCCAGTCAGAAGGAAGCGGGCATGGCTCCGATAGACAGAGGAACGATTACTACCGTGGAAAGATAATTAAACGGTTCGTCGGAAATAACCACCACATAATGAGGCCCCTGCAGGATATGTCCCGTTCCTTCCAGACTGACCCTGTAAATATCTCCCGGACGTGGTATTCCCCCTGGTATCAGAGTTCACCCCGCTCGGCACGGGTAATCCTTTCTGCACGTTCGGCAAAGTCTACCCCTGCCCATGTCGTCAGGTTTTCCTCTAATGTATTCAAACGATTTCCCCCTCCCGGCCGGGAATTACGCAACGTACAGGCTTTTATTCTTTTATCCTCTTTGGGTACACCATACAAACAATGAGGTCCACGGTTCCACTTACCATATGTCAGTCTTGTTTCCGGCAGGTTTTAACAAAGCGCCGATATACATGTTGTACTCCAGATCACAGAAACAAAGACCGCTGTTTACTGCTTTTTTGTTCTTCATGAAATACCAGAGAGGCACTTTTACCTCATACCATCTCCGTTCCCTTGGAGGGAGGCTAATCACTTCTTCATAAAAACAATACGGGATGACTGAAACGGTATCGTATTTTGAACGACGGGTCACTTCCTGCTCATCTTCACCCAGCCTGCTGTCGAAAATAGCCATTCTTTTCTTTTGGGTCTGTTCGTACATATCTAAAGCAACGCGAAAAGGCTCAGTCTCCTCAATCCGGTATCCCGCATAAACCTTTTCCACAAGCTCAATCAGTTCCCTCTCATAAAGCTTGCCTTGGCTGGATTGAAAAGCTTCATATGATCTTTTCAATAATTCAGGATTATCCAGTGGGTTGTAAATCTTTCCAGACTGAGGCGATGGCTGGTAGATCAATACCTTGCTATCCCGCTCCTGGTCCCGATAGCGATTCACCCGCCCGGCTCGCTGAGCGACGGCATCCGGCGGCGCACATTCGGTAAACAGCCAGTCGAAGTCGATATCCAGGGAAACCTCCACCACCTGAGTGGCGATGACAAAACGGCTGTGATCAAGTCTTTCTTCCGTTTTTTTGCGGTCTTTCAAGATAAAGCGGGAGTGGTAACATACTGGTTTCAGGTCGGCAAAGCGTTCCGCTAACTGCTGGCATTTTTCCACCGTGTTGACCACCACCAGCACTTTTCGGCCAGCGGAAACAGCCTTAATTACGTCAGTTTCTGCTTCTTCTATCGGTGCGTCAACCACTTGATAAATGCTACGGCTAGCATTTAAGAGGTTCTCTTCCCTAATCACCTCTATATCATTTAAAACACTCATAAACAGATCGATAAGTCCTTGCGGCATGGTGGCGCTCATTAACAAAAAGCGGCTGCCCCTGACGGAAAAATGGCGGACAGCGGCTACGATCAGGCCCAGGGTCCAGCCATCATAGGAATGCACCTCATCTAAAATAATCACGGCATTGGAAGCGTTGATCTCCTTCAAGACCCAGCGCCCGGCGTTAAAGCCGCAGGTTAACCACTGGTCCACGGTGCCCACCGTCGCCGGCTTAATGAAGGACTGGTGGAGCAGCAAATCGCGCCTGTTTTCCCAGGAATCCCCTTCACCTTCCTCCCCTTCCCCTATTAAGAACAAGTTCGCCGTGGAGTGGGTGAGGCCGACGTTTTCTATACCAAAAATTTGAGCCAGCCGTTTCCAGATTTCGTTAGCCGTATTCATAGTAGGCAAGAGGTAAAGTATTTTGGCTCCCCTCATTTCCCGTGCGTTTTTCAGCGCCCACAAAAGCGAGCCCTCCGTCTTGCCGCTGCCGGTGGGAGCAACAGCAAGGAGGTGTCCGGAGCACCGGCCCATATCCTCCTGGAATAAACGCAAGCCGGTATATTGGATCCCTTTTTCCCGGCACCGACCGGCCAGGTCTTTTTCAAGTTGCTCCGGCAGCTTTTCAACATAATAATTAACCCTGGCCCCGCCTGAAGCGTGCCAGTCGGCATAATGTAAAATGCCTTTTATAAGAATATAGAGATCCCTTGCCTTGTCATAGTCGTCCCTGTCTAGCAGTTTACCGATGATATTTTTAGCAGGATCCACCAAGCTTGCCAAACGGCCGTAAGGATTTTCCCGTCTTGTTTTTTCATCTATTAACGGTAAACGCCAGCCTTCACGGGCAAAAATCTCATCCGCCAGACCCAGCGCTTCTTTCAACCCATCCGGCTCCAGGAATGGAGGAGAGGTCCTACTTTCCCTTTCAAAAGAAGTGAGATCGGTATTTAATGACCGGTGGTGGCCGGCCACTGCCAGCGCTTCCACCGGTATCTGGGTTAAAGGCATCTTTTCCCTGTTCAACCCTATTGCGGCCATGGCCGTAAAAACAAAGGAAAACAATTCGTGCCTGTAATTGTTCCTACGGTTGAACTTCCTGTCCTCGCGGATAGCTTTCATCATGGATTGGAATATATTGCTCATCTTGCCCAGGTCATGCAGAACTACCGTAAGAAGAGAACTTTTTAATAATCTTTCCACAGAAAAGCCGTATAACAAGGACATCCTTTCAATAAGCTCCTTTTTTGCGGCAACGGTTTCCCGCCAGGCTCTGTAGGTGTCTTCGACATGTTCACGATAAGTCTGGTCCGGTTTAGCATAAAAACAGGTCATAGCAGGGGAAACACCTTCCCTCCCGAAGTAATGGCCGGCACAGGTTTGTTCAAAGTCACCGGAGTATCGATAAACGTGAAATGAGCCCGGTTTTTTACCCGCCGCTCCTCTACATTAAAAGTGAAAGAGACTGGCAGCAGAAAAACACGCGGCGCTCGGACAGTTTTGCCCAAAGGTAAATCTTCCAGTTTTATGGAGGATTCAAAATTTCTGCTATGGTCGCCCGGCAGGACAGTGCATTTATACTGTCGGCAAAGTTCGGTCCCCACTTCACACACTTCCCCGACTCGCCGCAGCTTTAGAAGGTCATCGCTTGTCCCCGCAGACAGGGCATAAACCGGACAGAGAAAAGCCCTCCGGAGGTCTTCGGCTTTCTCTTTTTCTTGATGAGCGTAAATTATATGCAGATTCAGATCGCAAAGAATTTCCCTCGTCAATACTGCCGAGATAACTTTCCCGGACTTGATTTTTTGAAATTTCCAGAGATCACTGGCTTCCCCGCTGTGCCTGCCCCATACGCCGCATAAAAAGCCACTCTCCCTTAGGCCCATGGTTTGTTCAAAGGAAAGGCCCAGCGCCGCGCCGGCCAGGCCCATCAGGGCCGTAACCGGCGGCAGAGGCAGAGTTTGCTGAAAAGTATGCGTCTCCGGCAGGCGAAAAGAAGCGGTTGGGGCATATGCCTCAAGAGCAAAATAATACATTCACTTCACCTTAATTCTTAAGGTAGTAGGTGTGCACCCAATTATCC
>DMDI01000252.1 GCA_003445555.1 Desulfotomaculum sp.
GGCCATGGAAAAGCTGCCCATTACTATTCACGATAGCCATACCCTGGTTTTAGGTTTTGGCCGGACCGGAGTTACCCTGACCCGAATGCTTGCCGCTATGGGAGCACACGTTACGGTAATTGCCCGTAAGCCTGCCCAACGGGCCAGAGCATTTGAAATGGGGGTATTATCGGCTGACTTTCCAGAGTTGCCAGCTTTAATGCCCCAGGCTGATATCATTTTTAATACCGTCCCGGCTTTAATTTTATCCCGTTCTTTATTAGAGAAGGCTGCTCCGGAAGTTTTGATTATTGACCTGGCTTCAACGCCAGGCGGAACTGATTTTACCGCCGCTCAAGAATTAGGAATTACGGCTGTCCTGGCTCCTGGTTTACCGGGCCGGGTAGCCCCAAAAACAGCAGGAGTAATTTTAGCCCGGGTAATACGGCGAATCTTGCTGGAGAGGTTGTCCTCCTGATTTTTCTGGCTGCTTTGGGCGGAGGTGTTTAAAAGTGCGATTTAAAGGAGTAAAGGTGGGTTTTGCCCTGACGGGCTCTTTTTGTACCCTGGAAGAAGTAATGATTCAGGTACAAAATTTAATTAATGAAGGGGCAAATGTTTTTACCATAGTCAGCCAGGTGATGGCGGAAACAGATACGCGTTATGGTACGGCAGTCCAGTGGAAAGAAATGCTGGTTGAAATAACGGCTAACTCTATTATAGATAATATTGTGGCCGCAGAACCAATTGGCCCAGGTGAATTGCTGGATGTAATTGTAGTGGCTCCTTGTACGGGTAATACCCTGGCTAAGTTGGCCAATGGCATAACCGCAGGTCCGGATTTAATGAGTATAAAACGCCAGTTGCCTAACCAGCGTCCGGTGGTTATAGCTATTTCTACCAATGATGGTCTGGGTCTAAACGCTAAAAATATTGGCCTGCTTTTAAATACAAAAAATATTTATTTAGTGCCGTTTGGTCAGGATAATCCTTTGGTCAAGCCTAATTCTTTAATGGCTAAAATGGACTTAATTAGCGATACCATTTTTATGGCCTTGCAAGGAAAACAAGTTCAACCGGTTTTAGCAGCTCCAATCCCGGGTGTTGTTTTATCTGCACCAATTCATAGGGCAGCCGGTTAATTAATTTTGTACCTTTAATAATTACAGGGAGGAACATGTTTTGGAGTATAATGTGGTCGTAGTTGGTGCTTCCGGAGCGGTAGGGCAGGAAATATTAAAAGTTTTGGAGGCTAGAAATTTTCCGGTAAAAAAACTTAAATTATGTGCTACCAAAAGATCGGCCGGCAGGCAAATGATATTTCGGGGGGAAGCGCAGACCGTGGAAGAAACTACTCCTGATTCATTTATGGGTATGGATATAGCCTTATTTGCCGGGGGAAAGGCCAGTTTGGAATTTGGTCCTGGGGCCGTAGAAAAAGGTTGTTTGGTTGTTGATAACAGCAGTAATTTTCGTTTAGAGCCAAAGGTTCCTTTAGTAGTAACCGAGGTTAATCCCGAAGACGTTAAGGATCATCAGGGAATCATTGCTAACCCAAATTGCTCCACCATAGTTATGGTCATGGCTCTAAAACCTATTTATGACGCGGCAGGCATTAAACGGGTGGTGGTCTCCACTTATCAGGCGGCCTCGGGAGCAGGAGCGGAAGCAATGGAAGAATTAAAGGCTCAAACCAGGGCGGTTTTAAACCATCAAGAATATCCGCCGCAGGTTTTCCCGTATCCTATTGCCTTTAATCTTATTCCACAAATTGATGTCTTCCAGGAGATGGGTTATACTAAAGAAGAATGGAAGATGGTGAAAGAAACCCAAAAAATTTTACATGATGCCAATCTGGCTATTACCGCCACTACTATCCGGGTTCCGGTTTACCGCTGTCATTCCGAAGCCATAAATATTGAAACAGTTAAAAAAATAACCCGGGAAGAAGCCCAAAAAGTTTTGGCCGGTTTTCCTGGGGTAGTAGTATTGGATGAACCGGCCGAAAGAAAATATCCGATGCCCTTATTTTGCTCTAATATGGATGAAGTTTTTGTTGGCCGCATCCGGGAAGACAATTCTGTTCCTAACGGGCTTAATTTATGGGTGGTTAGCGATCAGTTGCGTAAAGGGGCGGCTACAAATACCGTTCAAATAGCTGAACTGGCTATTAAATACGGGGTGGTAAAAAAGTGAAATTTTTAATTCAAAAATTTGGCGGGACCTCAGTAAATACTCCGGAAGCACGTGAACTGGTGGCTTCGCGCGTAATTGCCGCTAGAGAAGAAGGATATACCCCCGTGGTGGTAGTTTCGGCAATTGGTCGTCTGGGCGAACCTTACGCTACGGATACATTGATTAATTTTGTCCGTCATACTTATAGTGAGGTTTCCCCGCGGGAAATGGATTTACTCATGTCTTGCGGAGAAATTATTTCCGGCATAACCCTGACCGCCGCAATTCAAAAAGCAGGACACCGGGCTATTTTCTTAACCGGGGCTCAGGCGGGAATAATTACTGACCATAACTTTAATGAAGCCCGGATTATTAAAGTAAAACCCGAAAATGTTATCCGGTATGCCCGGGAAGATAAAGTAGTTATCGTGGCCGGTTTTCAGGGGGTGACCGAGGAAGGGGATATAACTACCCTGGGCCGGGGAGGCAGTGATACTACTGCGGCTGCTTTAGGGGTAGCTTTAGGGGCTCAGTATGTAGACATTTATACCGACGTGGAAGGGGTCATGACCGCCGACCCCCGTATTGTGGGCGAGGCTCAGACTTTAAAAATGGTAACTTATGATGAAATTTGCCAGTTGGCCTACGAGGGGGCTAAGGTAATTCACCCTCGCGCCGTGGAAATTGTAATGCAAGCAAATATTCCTTTACGGGTAAAGTCTATTTTTAGTAATGCCCCGGGAACATTGGTTACCAGCCTGGGGGAGGTATACAAGGGCACAATTGATATTACCAGAGACCGGGTTATTACGGGCATTACCCAAATTTCCAATCTTACGCAGTTTAAAATAAATACCGAAGGGGAAGAAAATTTAAAGCAACAGCGCCGTCTATTCAGCAGCCTGGCCTTGGCCGGTATCAGCCTTGATTTTATTAATGTCAATTCAAAAGAAGTAATGTTTACGGTTAAAGAAGAATTGGCCCATAAGGCCAGTCAGGTTTTAGAAAACGTAAATTTTGCCCCTGAGGTGAATTACGGCTGCGCGAAGGTGGCCACCGTAGGCGCCGGCATGTCAGGAGTGCCGGGGGTAATGGCCGGCATTGTTGAAGCTTTAACTAAAGAAGAAATTCAGATTTTACAGGCCAATGATTCATACACCACTATTTGGGTTTTAGTAAAACAAGAAGATATGGAAAAAGCAATCCGGGCCTTACACCGTCAGTTTGTGGTTAACGAAAAAGAGAAGAGGTGAAGTAGATGAAGGTCGGCTTTGGGAGTATCTTAACGGCCATGGTGACTCCTTTTGACCACCAGCAGCGGGTGAATTATTCCGTGGCCCGCAGGCTAGCCCTTCATTTAGTCAAAACAGGTTCGGACGGTCTGGTGTTGGCTGGGACTACCGGGGAGGCCCCTGTTTTATCCAAAGAAGAGAAGATCGAATTGTTCCGGGTGGTGGCAGAGGAAGTAAATGGCCGGGCGGCCGTAATTGCCAACACCGGTACCAATAATACCGTTGATAGTATATATTTAACCAAGGCCGCCCAAGAAGCAGGCGTGGACGGGATAATGGCAGTGGCCCCATACTATAGTAAACCTTCTCAGGAAGGACTGTACCAGCATTTTAAAGCCATTGCCCAAAGCACTCATCTGCCGGTAATTTTGTATAATATTCCCGGGCGCACCGGCGTAAATATCCTTCCTAAGACCATGGCCCGGCTGGCAAAAATAGATAATATTACGGCCCTTAAGGAAGCCGCAAGCGACCCGGACCAGGTAAGTGAGCTGAAAATTTTATTACCCGCCGGCTTTATCTTGTATAGCGGCGATGATTCTTTTACCTTACCCATGCTGTCCTTAGGGGCAACGGGAGTAATTAGCGTGGCCTCGCACCTGGTTGGTTTGCGCCTAAAGGAGATGGTGGCTGCGGTTGCCGCAGGTAATATTAACGAGGCGACCCAAATTCATCTGGAAATGTTTCCTCTGTTTAAAATCTTATTTATTACCACTAATCCTGTTCCCATTAAGGCGGCCTTAAATTTAACCGGCTGGAATGTAGGTCCCCCCCGTTTGCCTCTGGTGGAAGCAAGCCAGGAGGAAAAGGAAAAAATAAAAAGCGTTTTAACGGACCTGAAAATCATTTCTCAGGTATAAAATTTGGGGAGGTAATCGTTTGGCGAAAGAACCCAAACTAAACCTGATTCCCTTAGGGGGAATGGGGGAAATCGGGAAAAATTTAATGGTGGTAAAATTTGAAGAAAATATTCTTGTGCTTGATTGCGGTTTAATGTTTCCGGAAGAGGATATGCTGGGTATTGATATTGTCATCCCCGATATTACTTATTTGTTAGAAAATAAAGATCTTGTACGCGGAATCGTACTTTCGCACGGGCACGAAGACCATATTGGCGCGTTGCCTTATGTTTTAAAACAGTTAAAAGCGCCCATTTACGGAACAAAGCTCACCCTCGGCTTGCTGCAGGACAAGTTAAAAGAGCAGGGGTTGGCCGAAGAGGCCCAATTGAAAGAAGTAAAACCAAGAGAAATAACCTCCATTGGTCCTTTCAAGGTGGAGTTGGTTCGCGTTTCCCATAGCGTACCTGACGCGGTATCCATTGTTGTTTATACTCCGGTAGGAAAAATTGTTTATACCGGAGACTTTAAGATAGACCATACTCCCGTAGATGGTGAGATAACCGACTTTTTCCGGTTGGCTCAACTTGGGGAAGAAGGTGTTTTGGTGTTAATCTCGGATAGTACCAATGTTGAACATTTAGGCTACACTATGTCGGAGAGGATGGTAGGGGAGGCCTTTGATGAGGTTTTCCGTCAGGCGAAAGAAAGAATTATCGTCGCTACGTTTGCTTCTAACATCCACCGTTTACAACAGGCCATTAATACGGCTCACCGGTATGGCCGGAAAGTAAGTGTAGTAGGACGCAGTATGATAAATGTAATCAACATTGCTTATGAACTGGGATACCTGCAAATTCCCGAAGGTACTTTAATTGAAATAGAAGAAGCTAAAAGGCGGCCTAAAAATAAAATTGTATTTTTAAGTACGGGCAGCCAGGGCGAGCCTATGTCGGCTTTGACCAGAATGGCCCTGGGAGAGCACCGTTTGGTAGAAATTTTGCCCGGAGATACAATTATTATTTCCGCTACTCCTATTCCGGGGAATGAAAAATTAGTGGCCCGGATTATTGACCAGCTTTTTAAACGCGGGGCCAACGTGATTTATGATTCAATATCAGAAATTCACGTGAGCGGTCACGCCAGTCAGGAAGAACTTAAATTAATAATCAATTTGGCCAAGCCAAAATTTTTTGTTCCTAGCCACGGACAATACCGGATGTTGATTAAACACGCCGCGCTGGCCAAAAACATGGGTCTTCCGCCGGAGAACGTTTTTGTAGTTGAAAACGGTCAAATAATAGAGTTTAGCCGCCAGTCAGGCCGCTTTGCCGGAAGGGTTGCGGCCGGGCGGGTTTTGATAGACGGTTTGGGAATTGGTGATGTGGGAAATATTGTCCTGCGCGACCGGAAGCAATTATCCCAGGATGGGATTATGGTAGTAGTGGTGACTATAGACCGGGAATCAGGACAGTTGGTGGCCGGGCCGGATATTGTTTCCAGGGGTTTTGTTTACGTGCGGGAATCAGAAGAGCTGATGGAAGAAGCCCGGGAAAAAGTAAAAAAAGCGTTGGAAAAGAGTAACGGACAAGAAGTTCCCGGGTGGACCGCAATTAAATCTCAAGTAAAGGATGTATTGGGTAAGTTTTTGTACGAAAAAACCAGGCGGAGACCCATGATTCTTCCTATGATTGTGGAGATCTAAAATTAAACGTAGTTAAGTTTATTCTAAAAAAGAGCTTGACAGGTAGGGAAGGAAAGTATTATTTTATAATGTGTATGCCCATCTATTAACGATAAAGATCTCTTAAGGGTTTAAACTCGGTCTGGGCAGGGGGGTGACAGGCAGGTATAGTATTTGGCAGAGGATAAAAAGCAAGAGTCAAGTTTGTTTTGACGTAAAAAGTAGTGGTAAATGGTGGATATTAGGAACAAAATTTTTAAAATAAGTTTAAATTTTATTAAAAATTTTTAAGAAGGGACATTGATATATGGCCGAAGCAAAAGCAATTACTTCCATGATGGAAGAAACGAGAGTCTTTAATCCCCCCCGTGAGCTGGCAGAGAAAGCTTATCTAAAAAGTATAGACGAATATAAGGCCCAATGGAAAAGGTCAGTTGAAGATCCCGAAGGTTTTTGGGGCGAAAAAGCGGAAGAAATGCTGGATTGGTATAAAAAGTGGGACAAGGTATTAGTAGAGGATTTTGCTGACGGTAAGCATGAGTGGTTTACCGGGGGCAAGCTAAACGTATCTTACAACTGTCTGGACCGTCACCTTAATACGGCGCGTAAAAATAAAGCCGCTATTATATGGGAAGGAGAGCCGGAAGGCGAAAGTAAAATTTATACTTACCAGCAAATGTACTATGAAGTATGCCGGTTTGCTAATGTTTTAAAAAAGCTGGGCGTTAAAAAAGGCGACCGGGTCGCTATTTACCTGCCCATGATTCCGGAACTGCCCATTGCCATGTTGGCTTGCGCCCGGATTGGGGCGATTCATTGTGTGGTTTTTGGTGGTTTTAGTGCCGAAGCACTGCGCGACCGGATATTAGACAGTGAGTCAAGCTTGCTTATTTGTGTTG
>DMDI01000161.1 GCA_003445555.1 Desulfotomaculum sp.
ACTAATAAAACATCATCAAAGGTTAAACCAATTTTTTTAAACTTTTCGGAATACAAAAAAACCAACTCCCTTGAAAAATATTTTGATCCTTAGCAAATGCGGGGTAAGGGGGCGCCGGTAAGCATATTTATCTTTCTGGTGCCGCCAAAGGCGGTTTTTAAATATACGTTACCCCGGGTGTTTTTTACCGCCACTTCACCGATTATATTGGCTTGACTTCCCAATTCCTCTTCCCTTAGAAGCTGCACGACCCTTTCTGCTTCTTCAGGGGCAGCCACAACTAAAAATTTACCTTCACAAGCCAGATACATAGGGTCTAAACCCAAAAAATCAGCCACAGTACGCACTGTTACGTTTACAGGTATTTTTTCTTCCGCCAGCCAAAAATCAACCCGGGCGGCCTGGGCAACCTCTTTTAACACGGTGGCTAAACCTCCCCGGGTTAAGTCCCGCATAAATTTAATCCCGGTTGATTTACGCAAAAGTTTACCTATAATCTGGTGGAGAAAAGCACAATCACTTATTATTTGACCATTTAAATCCAGCCCTTCCCTTTGGGTTAGAATAGCTAAACCATGATCGCCTAAACTCCCGTTGACAATTAATTTATCTTTTTCTTCTAGGCGGTGATAGCCCAAATCTATTCCCGCCGGAAGATAACCGATACCGGTGGTGTTAATAAATATTTTGTCGGCTTGATTACGGGGGACTATCTTAGTGTCGCCGGCGATAATTTTTACTCCGGCCTCCTTACAAGTTTGGGCCATTGAAGCAACTATCTTCTCCAAATCAGCCATTAAAAGTCCCTCTTCAATAATAAAGGCGGCCGTCAGGTAAAGCGGATTGGCGCCGCTTACGGCCAAATCGTTAATTGTCCCGCAAACAGCTAGCTTGCCAATATTCCCTCCCGTAAAAAAAATTGGGTCGACTACAAAAGAATCAGTGGTTAGCGCTAAATTTTCCGGTGTGCCGGGAAAAATGGCCGCGTCAGAAAAAGGTCCCAAAATTTCATTGTAAAAATAACGGGAAAAAAGTCCTTCAATTAACTCATGGGTTAAAAGACCACCATCTCCGTGAGCCAACAAAATACTCTGGTTGTTTTGCACGGGTTGCTCCTTTCTTTAAAGATAGGTTTTTTTTATTTTATCACGGAAAAACTTTAAAGAGAAGGCCGGGTAATATATATAATTAACCGGTGCGATGCATTAAAAATATAAATCACGTTCCCCTTGTTCCAACCGCTTTAATCTTTTTTCTGTTTCCTGGCGTACCGCCGGATTAGGAATTTCTTTCAGGTGTACGGTAATTGTTTTCTCCCCTATTTCTTTTGTTTCTGGTGAGGCATAATCAAGTAAAAATTCTTTAAAGGTGAGACATGCGTTAGGCTGACAAACATTTTGAATCTGGCCTGTCTTGGCTAAAGACATAAACCGGTCTCCTGTACGGCCCTTACGGTAACAAGCCGTGCAAAAACTAGGAAGGTAGCCGGCCAGACAAATACTCTGCAGTACTTCATCCGGGCTACGGTGGTCTTCAACTTCGAATTGACCCGGGGATAAATTTTCTATTTCCTTATGGTAACCCCCTACCCCCGTGCAAGAACCGGCGCTTAACTGGGATATACCCAAGGATATTAATTCATCCCTAAATTCTGCCCGCTCCCTGGTAGATAAAATCATCCCCGTATAAGGGACCGCCAGGCGAATAACCGCAATTAGCTTTTTAAAATCCTTGTCGCTTACTAAATAAGGAAAATAAGCCAGGTCTACTCCAGTAGCCGGACGCAGTCTGGGAACAGATATAGTATGGCACCCCACCCCGAAACGTTCCTCTAAATGTAAGGCGTGGAAAAGGAGTCCTAAGACCTCAAATTTATAATCATACAGACCAAACAACGCCCCGAAACCTACGTCATCTATACCGCCCTCCATAGCCCGGTCCATCGCCGTAAGATGCCAGTCATAATCTTTTTTTGGTCCGGCAGGGTGCACTTTATGGTAAGTAGGACGGTGGTATGTTTCTTGAAATAAAATATAGGTGCCAATGCCTGCTTCTTTTAATTTACGGTAGTTCTCTACCGTAGTAGCGGCAATATTTACGTTAACCCGGCGAATGCTCCCCCTTTTTTCTTTGACGGAATAAATAGTTTTTATTACCTCCAATAGATAATCAAGAGGACAATTTTTCGGGTCCTCCCCTGCTTCTAAAGCCAAACGTTTATGTCCCATGTCTTCCAAGGCAATTACTTCATTTTCCAACTCATCTAAATCAAGCCGGCAGCGTTTTATTTCTTTATTATCTTTCCTGTACCCGCAATAAACACAGTTGTTAATACAGTAATTGCTAATATATAAAGGGGCAAAAAAGACCATCCTTTTACCGTATATGTTCTTCTTTACTTCATGGGCCGCCTCGTAAATTAAACGTAAGGTATCTTCATCCTCATTTTGGAGTAATACGGCAGCCTCAAAAGGAGTAAGTCCTTTAGCCTCTTTGCCTTTAGCAATAATTTTCTGGACTAGGGCCACCGGTGCTTCTTTAGCTTTATCAAGTAAATCATAAATCACCTGCTCGTTAATAAAACCGGTTACTTGGCTTTGTTCTTTAACTTTCACTGTTATTCACCCTTTCTTTGTATTTTAGGCTATGACCATAATTTTGCGCCACCATTCTTCCTAACTGCCGGATTGTATTAGAGATACATGATACGCATTCGGTTGCTTCCTCGGTGAGACAAATTTTATTAGGATATATCTGGTAATATTCTTTGTATTTAACCGGCGTTATATTGGGCATAACTACATTAGCCCCGCATGACAAGGCCATTTGCCGGCCTTGGGGGTGAATGCTGGCCAGGGCCGTGGTTGCCGGTAAATGCGCCAAAGGTAAGACAAGACGTGTCACAGCCAGTACCTTTAAGGTAGTTTTTACCTCACCACCGGCCCAATCTTTTAAAGGAGTTTGATGATGGGGGATAAAAGGACCAATTCCGGCCATCTCCACATCCAGTTCCCGCATTAAAAGAATATCGTCAGCCAGCGTCCCGCATGTCTGTCCGGGTAAACCAACCATATTTCCTGCTCCTACTTGAAAGCCTAACTCTTTGAGCCAGTAAAGCCTTTTTATCCTGCCGGCCAAGGTGGTGCCGGGGCGCAAACGGGAAAATAAATTGGCGTCGGCTGTTTCGTGTTTTAAAAGATAACGGTCGGCCCCGGCTTGTTTCATTAAACGGTAATCTTCCTTGGACCGGTCCCCGATAGATACGGTAACGGCTACCCCGGTTTCTGCCTTAAGGCGGTCTATAATTTTAGCCAGTATTTCTCCGGTATAAAAAGGATCTTCTCCCGACTGCAAAACTATCGTTTTAAGACCCATTTTTACCGCCTGATTACCCGCCTCACATATTTCTGACGAACTTAAGCGGTAACGGTGGAGTCTTTGGTTATCCTTTCTTAGGCCGCAATACAGGCAGTTATTCACGCAATAATTAGAAAATTCAATGATTCCTCTTAAGTGTACCTCGTCTCCCAAGTACTGGTGACGGACCTGATCGGCCAGCTTAAAAAGTAAAGCATCTTCCTCCGGCTCAAGATTTAATAGCGAAAGAATGTCCTCCCGGAAGAGTTTTTCGCCCCTGGCGGCCTTATTTAAGACCTCCGGCATAACGACGTTCATCCTTATCCTCCTCTGCTGTATCTTCCAGTATATGGGTCACCTCGGGAAAGGGAGCCAGCGCCCGTTTTAAGATTCCGTGGACGTAGGCAATAAGCACCCCGTAGTTAACGATAGGCACCCCGTTAGTTTTAGCTTGCATAAGCCGGTGCAGCATTTCCTTGCGGTTAATCATGCAAGCGCCACAATGAATGATTAGTTTATAATCCTTTAAGTTGGCCGGCAGTTCCAAACCGCTCACCCAGTTGAAATCTAACGGCCCCCCCACAATTTGTCTTAACCAGCGGGGAATTTTTACCGTGCCAATATCATCTTCCACCCGGTGGTGGGTGCAGGCTTCAGCAACTAAAACCTTATCTCCCGGTTCTAGTTCTTCAATGGCTCTTGCCCCGGCTGCCAGCGTCGGTAAATCCCCTTTGTAGCGGGCAAATAATATGGAAAAGGAGGTTAAAAGTACATCCTTGGGTGTGTCCGCGGCTACCTTTAAAAAAGCCTGAGAATCAGTCACCACTAAACGCGGTTTGCTTTTTAGACCGGCCAGGGCTGCTTTCAATTCTCTTTCTTTAACCACCAAAGCCAAAGCGTCATGGTCTAAAATATCCCGGATTGTTTGGACCTGAGGCAAAATTAATCTTCCCTTAGGGGCCGCCAGGTCAATAGGCACAACCAGGACCACTGTATCTTGCGGTGAAATCAAGTCGCCTAAGATGGTGGGAGCCACCCAATCTTTTGGCGCCGCTTTAATCATGGCTAATTTTAGCGCGTCTATTCCTTGTTTGGTTGAAGCACTGACGGCAACGACAGGCAAATTTAATTTTTCGCGAAGTTCTGGCGTTAAGCTTAACGCCTCTTGCGGATAAAGATCTATTTTATTAAGCACCCCTATTACGGGTACGTTATTTTCTATGGCCCGGGCAATAACCTCTTCTTCATAAATTCCTGCTTCTAAAGCCGGGTCTATGACCAGCAACATTAAATCCGTTTTGGCCAATACGGCTAGCGCTTTTTCAATGCGCAAGGCGCCTAGCTGGCCTACGTCATCAATCCCAGCCGTATCAATAAGCACTACCGGGCCCAAGGGAAGAATTTCCATTGATTTATATACTGGATCGGTGGTTGTACCCGGAATAGCCGAAACAATTGCTATATTCTGGTTAGTCAAGGCGTTAATTAAACTGGATTTACCCGCATTACGGCGGCCGAAAATAGCGATATGCAGGCGGCTGCCCCGCGGAGTTTGATTTAAAGTTGTGTCTACCATTTAAAATCCCCCCTGTAAGGGCGTTAAACTTTGCTTTATAATTTACCTAAACCTCATTCTTTCTTTTTTATTTTATCCTTGAGTTTACGGGCCCCGGCAATTCCCGGCCGGGTAAGTTCAGCCGGAGAAAATATTGCGGCCAGTTCTTCGGCTTTAAATAATCCGTTTTCTGTCGCTACCTCCCGAATTGTCTTTCCCGTGGCGGCGGCCTTTTTATATAAATGCGCCGCTTCTTCATAACCAATATAAGGGGCCAGAGCCGTAGTCAAACATAAACTTTCTTCTAGCCAGTGCCGGCAGCGTTCTTCATTGGCCTGGATTCCTTCCACACAATGGGTCCGCAAAATATTGACGGCTTTAATAAGCAGTCTCAAGGTGGTTAAAATATTAAAAGCAATTAAGGGCAAAAAGGCATTTAATTCTAATTGTCCCGAGGCAGCAGCCAGGGCAATAGCCTGATCAAAGCACATTACTTGAAAAGCTACCTGGGTAACCATTTCTGGAATTACCGGATTAACTTTGCCCGGCATAATGGAAGAACCCGCCTGTCTTTGAGGTAAGGCAATCTCGGCTAACCCCCCGCGTGGTCCGGCCGAAAGTAATCTTAAATCACCGGCTATTTTTGCCAGGTTGGCGGCCGCGGCTTTAACCAATCCGGACACCTCCACAAAGACGTCTGTATTTTGGGTAGCATCCACTGTATTCTCCGCCCTGGCTATCCCCAGGCCCGTAATGTTCTGCAATTCTTCAATGGCAGCATAAATGTACTCCCGCGGGGCGTTTAAACCTGTACCTACGGCTGTGCCCCCTAAGTTTACTTGTCTTAACCGCTCCTCTACTTTAAATAGGCGCCAGCGATCACGAGCGATGGCCTCCGCAAAAGCACCAAATTCCTGACCCAGCGTAACGGGTACCGCATCCTGCATTTCCGTACGACCCAGTTTAAGAAGGTGGGCAAAAGCAGCCTCCTTTTCCTGCAGGGCCCCTTGAAGTTGAGCTATAACCTCACTTAAAGTAAGAACCAGCCTGATGGCCGCAATTTTTAAAGCCGTCGGGTAAACATCGTTGGTAGACTGGGAAAGATTAACGTGGTCTAAAGGATGCACCAGGTGATAATCACCCTTTTTTCCCCCTAAAATTTCACTGGCCCGGTTAGCCAGTACTTCATTCATGTTCATATTAGTTGAAGTACCGGCCCCTCCTTGGAAGGCATCAGTAACAAACTGGTCCCCTAATTTTCCTTCCACCACTTCAGCGGCGGCTTGAACAATAGCCTTAGCTATTTCTGGCGCTAGTAAATTTACGCGTTCATTAGCCAACGCACAAGCCTGCTTAACCTGAGCCAGTGCCTGAATCAACTCTGCGGGTACTTTAAACCCGGAAACCGGAAAATTTTGTACGGCCCGCATAGTATGAATGCCATAATAGGCTTCAATAGGGA
>DMDI01000112.1 GCA_003445555.1 Desulfotomaculum sp.
CGCGGTATCCTTCCCGAATAAGCTGGACCGTAGCTTGAAAAATTGCCCTTGCCTGCATGGCGTACACATCCGGGAAGGTAATGCCCAACCGGCACCCGCGGTGCCCCAACATGGGATTAAACTCCGTCAAGGCACGTACTTTTTTCAATAAATCCCTTTTTTTCTTTAGCTCTTTCTGATCGCCTTCAGTATAAAGAAGACGTGAAACTTCCTCAACCAGTTCCTCGGTATCAGGTAAAAATTCATGCAGCGGAGGGTCCAGTAACCGGATGGTTACCGGATAACCGGCCATAGCCTTAAGAATGCCGTAGAAGTCTGTTTGCTGCATAGGCAAAAGCTTATCCAACGCTTCCTGCCTTTCTTTGGGACCGGCGGCTAAAATCATTTGCTGGACAATAGGCAAACGCTCCTGGGCCATAAACATATGCTCGGTACGGCAAAGACCAATGCCTTCAGCCCCAAATTCACGTGATTTTAAGGCGTCAGCCGGCGTATCGGCATTGGCCCTTACTCCAAGGGTCCGAATTTCATCGGCCCACTGCAACAACTCTATAAATTCCGGAGATAACTCCGGGTCTAACATGGGCACTTCCCCTAGCATTACCTGTCCCGTTGCCCCATCAATTGAAATTAAGTCACCCTTCTTTACCACCAGGCCGTTAACCGTAAAATTGGCCGCGGCATAGTCAATACGCAAAGCCTCACACCCGCAAACGCAAGGCTTACCCATTCCCCGGGCCACCACGGCCGCGTGAGAAGTCATTCCCCCCCGGGAAGTAAGAATTCCCTGGGCGGCTACAATCCCGTGAATATCATCCGGCGTGGTTTCCGTCCGGACTAAAATAATCTTTCTCCCTTCACCGCCCAACTTTTCGGCCTCCTCAGCGTCAAAAACAACTTTTCCGCTGGCCGCCCCAGGTGAGGCAGGCAATCCTTTGGCTATTACCTCCAATTTTGCCCGCGGGTCAATGCGCCGGTGTAAAATCGAATCTAAATGGGCCGGTTCTACCCGCAAGATAGCCTCTTCTTTGGTAATCAAACCTTCCTTTACCATATCTACCGCTACTTTCACGGCTGCTTGAGCCGTACGTTTACCCGTACGGGTTTGTAAGATATAAAGCTTACCGCGCTCTATAGTAAATTCAATATCCTGAATGTTACGATAGTGTTTTTCCAGCAATTCACAAGCAGTGGTAAACTGACCGTAGATTACCGGCATTTCATCTTTTAAGGTCCTAATTGGCCGCGGGGTACGAATGCCGGCCACCACATCCTCGCCCTGGGCATTGATTAAATATTCACCGTAAAGTTCTTTTTCCCCGGTGGAGGGATTACGGGTAAAAGCTACCCCTGTGCCACAATCTTCGCCCATATTGCCAAAAACCATTACCTGAATATTGACCGCCGTGCCTAAATCATCAGGAATTTTATTCACCCGGCGGTAAACAATAGCCCGGTCGCTGTTCCAGGAGTTAAACACGGCGTAAATAGACCTGAAAAGTTGTTCCATTGGCCGGTCAGGCAAAGGCTGGTTGGTCTCCTGTTCTATTAACGCCTCAAAAGCATCCACCACTTGTTGCCAATCAACCGCCGTTAAAAGATGGTCAAAGGAGACCCCCTTTTTTTCTTTTAAAGCCGTTAAAATATGTTCAAACTTCTCCCGGTCAATCCCTAAAACCACGTCACCAAACATGGTTAAAAAACGCCGGTAGCAGTCTAAGGCAAAGCGCTCACTACCGGTAGCCCGGGCTAAGCTCTTTACTGTCTGGCGGTTCAAACCCAGGTTTAATACCGTGTCCATCATGCCGGGCATAGAAACTGGCGCCCCAGAACGTACACTAACCAGTAAAGGGCTTTCGGGGTCCCCAAATTTTTCGCTTGTTTTTTCTTCCAGTATCTTTATTTTTGCGTAAATCTCTTCTTCAAGACCGGCGGGAAATTTTTTCCCGGCCCGGAAAAATTCTTTACAGGCCTCGGTGGTAATAATTATTCCTGGTGGCACAGGCAGCCCAATATTGGCCATTTCCGCTAAATTTGCCCCTTTGCTGCCCAAAAGTTCCTTCATATTTGTCTGACCTTCTTCAAAGAGATAAACGTATTTTTTATTTACCATAATTTTCCCCCTTATAGTATAATTCCAGTACCCGACTGGCTGTTTCTTCCACTGCTTTATTTGTTACGTCAATTACAAAACACCCTATTCGCCGCATAACTTCCTCGGCGTAGGATAATTCCTTTAAAATACGCTCCGTCTTTGCGTAATCAGCATTCGGAGCCAGACCCAAAGTTTTTAAACGTTCGGTACGAATTTCCTCCAGTTTTTTGGGTTGAATAGTCAAGCCAACTATCCGGTGACGGGGAATTTGAAAGATTTCCTCCGGAGGAGCTATCTCCGGTACTAAAGGAATATTACCCGCTTTTATGCACTTATGCGCCAGGTACATACATAAAGGGGTTTTGGAAGTCCGGCTTACACCAACTACCACTATATCCGCGCGGATAATCCCGCGGGGGTCCCGTCCATCATCGTATTTGACCGCGAATTCTATGGCCTCCATTTTATAAAAATATTCTTCGTCTATTTTACGCACCAAACCGGGTTCACCCTTGGGTTGTTTTCCTTCTATCTTGGTTAAAGCATTGAGCAAAGGGGTCATTATATCCACGGTGGGCAAGTTATACTTAGCCGCTTCTTTTTCCATAACCTCCTGCAATTCAGGCAAGACTAAGGTATAAACAATAACCCCCGGCATAGTGCTGATCTCTTTTGCAATTTGCGTAATCTCGGCAGGATCGTGGACAAAGGGGATTTTGTGAATATCTATCGTCCCGGCGTTAAATTGACTGCTGGCGGCTCTAACTACTAACTCCGCCGTTTCCCCAATCGAATCAGAAACAATATAAACAATTGGCCGCTTCTTTTCCTCAGAAATTACCCATCTCCTCCTTAGCTTTCTTCCCCTAATTCTACAAGTAAGCGGGTAATGCTCGTTTTGGTAATCCTTCCAATTACCTCAAAGCCTTTTTTGCCGTTTGCGCTGGCCACGGGGCGAACCACCGGTAAAGCATCAATTTCGTGTACAATTAATTTTTTTGCCGCCAGCCAGACCGATTCTTCCGGTTCGGCCATAATAATATTAGGCATCCGGGTCATAATTACGCTTACCGGCAGTTTTTGAATATCGGGACTGCTTAAAGTGGTCTTAAGCAAGTCCTTGCGGGAAATTACCCCTTCTAATAAACCCTTTTCCTTTA
>DMDI01000224.1:0-6791 GCA_003445555.1 Desulfotomaculum sp.
TTTAAACTGTAAAAGTCGGGTCGAAAATATAAAAATAAAAGAGGATTTTTGTTTTTTTTGAAGTATTATAATACGAGTACAAGGACAAAAAATGAAAAAAAGAAAGGGGAAAAGATAATGATTATAGGTATTGACCATGTGGGGATAGCGGTAAAAAATTTAGAAAAAACATTAAGTCTTCATCGTGACGTTCTGGGATTAGAGGTTAAAAGGGATATAATGAATATTGAAGATCAAAAAATGAGAAATGTTTTAATTAAGGTAGGTAATTCTTCTTTTGAAATTATGGAGCCAACTGACCCGGCTTCAGCGGTGGCAAAATATATCGAAGTAAAAGGAGAAGGAGTGCAGCATATTTCCTTAAAAGTAGATAACATAGAAGAAACTATAGCCATACTTAAGGAAAAAGGGATAGTGTTTACTAGCGAAAAACCACTGCAGTATGGTAGCGCTAAGGTAATTTTTGCTCACCCTAAATCTACGGGGGGTATTCTTTTTGAGTTTTGCGAAAGAGCAGAATAAGTGGTAAAACATTTAATTTACAAATTAAAATAATAGAATTATGAGGGATAAAAATGAGGGTGGTGGGGGTGGATCCCGGAGTAGCTATTACGGGTTATGGTATAATTGATTTTGAAGGACGTAATTATAAGGCGGTAGAGTATAACTATATAAGGACTGAATCAAACAGGCCTTTAGCCGAACGCTTACAGATAATTTACCAGAACCTGATGGCAGTGTTTCAACAATTTAAACCCGGCCAGTTAGCCATTGAAGAACTTTTTTTTAATAAGAACGTACGTACCGTAATGGCCGTTAGCCAGGCAAGAGGGGTAGTCTTACTGGCGGCGGCCAATGCAAATTTGACTGTTTACGAATATACTCCCTTACAAGTTAAACAAACCCTTACGGGGCATGGTAGGGCAGAGAAAAAACAAATAGAATACATGGTTAAGGTATTACTAAAATTACCGGAAGCACGTTGGCCTGATGATGTTACAGACGCTTTAGCGGTAGCTATCTGCCACGTTAATCATATTTCAACCCCACATTCTTAACTTATCAGGGGATGGTTGTTTGTGGAATGAACAAAACCTGCCCTGGTTGTAAAACCGTTTGCAGCGTTAGTTTGTTTTTTTGGGCCAACAACTCCTCGTAACCAGACTTTCCGTAGGCAGCCTTGCTAATTGACCATAAATTGTCTCCTTGCTTAACCACATATTTTTGACCGGGAACAGCCTCCGAACTAGCTATGGGGACATCTTTTGGTTCAGAAGTTTCCTTGTTTTGATTTAATTTGTTAGTTTTATTATTAGTAAAGAGATTATTTTCTAACGCCGCACTATATAAAATGGCAATTTCTTCTTTTTGTTTGTTTAATTGTTTTTGAAGGTTGTTAACCTGCCGATTTGAAGACCACATTTGCCAACCCCAAAAAACATAACTTAACAGAAGCAAAATAACCAATAAAGGAAGAACAAAAGAAGACTGCTGTTTTGAGGTTTCGGAAGAAGGTTTAGCCGGGGAAGTGCTCCAAATTGTTTCCCATTCCGCAGAACCTAAAACTTCCGTTACATTATCCTTATAATCTTTACTATTTTTATTTTCTTCGTTTTTTAAATCTTCATTTTTACTTTCTAAATCTTTTTGTTCCATAGAATCCTTCCGGTTCTTAGTTTTTTTATTTAAATTCGATATAAAATAACAAATTCCTGCTAAAAAATAATAAAATAAATAATATAAAAAGGGGAAGCGGAAAGGGGAAGAAGGATTAATTATGATCAATATCTTGCTTTATCTACTTTTGGGATTGGGAGCCGGAACCTTGGGAGGACTGTTAGGTATTGGTGGAGCAGTAGTCATTATTCCGGCATTGGTTTTTTTATTCGGATTGTCCCAACATCAGGCTCAAGGCACTACTCTGGCGTTAATGGTGCCGCCTATAGGTTTATTGGCGGCATGGACATACTACAAGCACGGCTTTGTAGATATAAGAATTGCTCTTTTTATATGTATTGGTTTCTTTTTAGGCGGTTTGCTAGGGGCTAAGATTGCTACCGGGCTGTCTGAACTGATATTGAAAAGAATATTTGGGGCAGTATTATTGTTAGTCGCGTTAAGGATGATATTTAGCAAATAAGTATAAAAAGCCATTTTGGGCAACGTATATACTCCAGCCAGTCATACCGGCAGCCTGCTGCTGCTCATTCTTCCGTCTCCGGCACCTTAGATAGCGTACGTACCCCGGCTAGGCGTATTTTACTTTAGTAGGCATAAAAAAGCTTGCCGCTGAAGATAGTCCGATGATAAAATTGGCTTACGAAGGATTAAACCGGGGGGTACGCAAGGTAATATGTTAACTTTTGGGATTATTGGCCTGCCTTTAGTAGGCAAAACCACTATTTTCAATTTAGTAACCGGTAAAGGGGCGCAAACCTCCCAATATATAACGGATAAAACTACAATTAACATGGGTATTGCGTTGGTTCCTGACCCAAGGGTTGATTTCCTAAGCATGGTTTATCAGCCCAAACGATTGACTTATGCGCAAATCCAATGTCAGGATGTACCAGGGTTAAAATACGGAACTGGGGAGGAAAAAGGCAAGAAAAACCAGTTTTTAGAAGATATTCGTCCGGTAGACGCGCTGGTTCACGTTTTACGGACTTTTGAAAATACGGGCGCTACCGGCAACAAAATAAGTATTGATTTATGGCGCGACGTTGAAATTGTAAATTTAGAATTACTTTTGGCTGATTTGGAACTTTTGGAAAAGCGACTTTTGCGCTTAAAACAAAGCAAGAAAATAACCAAAGAAGCAGCGGCCGAAATAGAAGTATTGAGTAAATGCAAAGAGGCCTTAGAAAAAGAAATACCTTTGACGAATTTAAGCTTAAGCCCGGCAGAACGTCTCTTCCTCCAGCATTACCAATTCTTTACTACCAAACCCCTTGTATTAGTAATGAATACCAGTGAAGAACAGTTTAAACGGCATAATTATCCTCAGAAGGAACTAATTAATACCAGAGCCAAGGCAAACGGGTGGGAAGTTATTGAAGTTTGCGGTCAGTTGGAGGTAGAAATTAGCCTGCTTTCACCGGCCGACCGGGCTATTTTTTTGGCTGATTTAGGGGTTCAGGAGTCCGGAATTGAGCGGCTAGTTCGGGCTGCTTACACCCAATTAGGTTTGATTTCTTTTTTTACCGTTGGCAAAGATGAGGTGAAAGCCTGGACTATAGTCCAGGGATTAACCGCCAAACAGGCGGCTGGAAAGATACATTCTGACATGGAAAGAGGTTTCATCCGGGCGGAAGTAGTAAAGTTCAGGGACCTATGTGCCTTAGGAAGCATGGAGAAGGTTAAGGAAAAGGGTTTGGCCCGTCTGGAAGGGAAAGATTATCTGATATGCGACGGAGATATTATAAATTTTCGTTTTAACGTGTAAATAAATAAAGAAAAAAACTGCACATGTGAATGCTTGCCTATAGATGTTTGAATTGGGGGTAATAGCTATGTTTAAGGTATATAAAAGCATCGGTGACACGCTGTTTGAGCCAGATGCATTGGGCGAAAAAGGCAGTTGGGTTAATTTAATAAATCCAACGAAGGAAGAAATGCAGCTAGTTGCCCGGCAGGTAGACCTGCCGCTGGATTTTTTAGAGTATCCGCTCGATGAAGAGGAAAGCTCCCGTATCGAGGCCGAAGAAGGCAGCGTTATGATTATCATTAGAGTCCCGGTTATAAGAGACGATGTTTATGACGCCATTCCTTTAGGGATCATCATTACAGAAAATGTCATTGTTACCGTTTGCCTGGAAAATATAGTAATCTTAAATGAGTTTTTGCTTTCCCGGATAAAAGGATTTTATACCTTTAAAAAAACGCGCTTCCTCCTGCAGATTCTTTATAAGACTGCATTTAACTATCTGCGTTATTTAAGGCAGATTGACAAAAGAAGCGAAGAAATGCAACAAAAAATGCATCGGCCGACGAAAAACGAAGAGCTAATTAATTTGTTAAGCCTGGGAAAAAGCTTGGTATACTTTACCACTTCTCTTAGAGCTAACGAAATTGTCATGGAAAAATTATTAAAATCACACCTGACCAAGGATTCCGAATTGGCTGAGGTGCATCCCCATTTAATCAAGATGTACGAAGAGGATGAAGAATTGTTGGAAGATGTAATTACTGAGAATAAACAAGCTATTGAAATGGGTGAAATATACGCTCAGATCTTAAACAATACGATGGACGCCTTTGCTTCGGTAATCTCTAATAATCTAAACATAGTCATGAAGTTTCTTACTTCCGTTACCATCGTTTTAATGATCCCGACTATGTTGGCGAGTTTCTACGGAATGAACGTAAGAATACCCTTCCAGCAATCACCGTTTGCTTTTATGGGTATTGTCGTTGTATCAGTGGTATTGTCCCTAATTATAGTGATGGCTTTTAGGAAGAGGCACATGTTTTAGCTCTTTCTAACGGATAATATCTGTTACGGCAGGAATGCCGCCCGCGCTTTGGGCCAGGCGCACGGCGCGGCGGATGGCTATGGCTGTTATTTCAGCGGCCACCGCCCCCACAATGTTTACGTCTGTTTTAACACTACTGGTGGCTAGGGTGAAAACAACGTCCCCGTCGAACATGGTGTGGACGGGTGAAATGCTGCGGGCCAGCCCGTCATGAGCCATTTGGGCTACTTTATTGGTTTCCTCTTTATTCAGGCGCCCGTTAGTAATTATTACCGCCAGGGTGGTATTCAGGCCGTCCAGGCTATGGTATGGGGCAACTTCCAGGGTCTCTCCTCGCGCGGCCGTTTCTCTTAAAATGTCCAGGGTAGAAAGCATCTTCCCGCTTTTAGTATCCCGGGGACCGGCTAAAATCTTTCCTTCTTCGTCAAGTACGTCGCCTATAGCATTTACGGCCACAAGGGCACTGACCACTAGACCCTGACCTAACTTTTCCTGCCAAAAACCCAGGCCTCCCTTAAAACCGTTTTTTTTTCCTAAAAATTTGGCCACCACTGCCCCGGTACCTGCTCCTACGTTGCCTTCGGCTACCGGTCCCCGATTTGCGTTCTGGCAGGCAAGATAACCCATTTTTTTGTCTGGTCTTGAAGTGGGATCACCAATGCCTAAATCATATAATACCGCCGCGGGTACAATAGGTATCCGGGCCATACTTGTATCGTGGCCAACCCCCTTTTCTTCCAGCCAGCACATTACCCCAGAGGCGGCTTCCAGGCCAAAGGCGCTGCCTCCGGTGAGAAGAATGGCGTGGACTCTAGGCACGTGCTTTAAAGGACGTAGTAAATCCGTTTCCCGTGTTCCTGGCGCACTGCCACGGACATCAACCCCGCCTACCGCCCCTTTTTCAGCCAGTACTACAGTGCAACCGGTCAGTGCCTTAAGATCAGTGGCGTGCCCTATTTTAATGCCGGGATCGGGCCAAAGAGACAAAGCATTTATTTCCATTTTATTTACGCCGGCTTATTTTTATCTGGGTGTGGTACGCAAAACAGGTGGCCGGCTTTTTTATCTCCTTTTAATTTTTTCTTTAACCTTTTTAGTTTATAGCTTATAATTGCTTGTAATTGTAATATATAATTAAAATTAAGGCAATAATTTGTAAAGGCAAACACAGATTACCTAAAATTAAGCAAAATTAGGAAAGAAAGGTTTAAAAATGCCGCCAAAAACATTAACCATAGAAGTTAAAGAGCTGACCAAAGTTTATTCTGGTAACATCCGGGCGGTTAACGGAGTGGACTTTACCGTGGCCGAAGGGGAAATTTTTGGTATGTTGGGGCCGAACGGGGCCGGTAAATCAACAATCATCACTATGCTTACCACATTAAGTAGCATAACCGGCGGTATTGCCCTTGTAGCAGGCGAAGATGTTGCCGCTCATCCCGAACGGGTACGCCGGGCAATTGGCTACGTTTCCCAGGACTTAGCGGTTGACGATAACCTGACCGGCTGGGAAAATCTTTTCCTTCAGGCAAAGTTTTACGGGCTTACAAACGAACAGATCGGGCAGCGCCTTAAAGAAGTCCTTACCATGGTAAATCTAATGGACAGGGCCCATGACCTGGTGGAAACATATTCGGGTGGTATGCGGAAAAGACTGGATATAGCCGAAGGGTTAATTCACCGTCCGCGCATTTTGTTTTTAGATGAGCCCACCCTTGGCCTGGACATTCAGACGCGCCAGGAAATCTGGAAATATATCCTTTTCTTGCGCGAGGAAGTAGAAATGACTATTTTTTTAACCACGCACTATATGGAAGAAGCAGATCGCTTGTGTGACCGTATAGCCATTATTGACCGGGGGATTATCAAAGCCATCGACACTCCCGACCGGCTCAAGGCGGAAATTGGCGGGGACGTTATTACCATGACTTTAAACGGTTCTGATCGCGGTATAACCCGGGCCATGGAGTTAATAAAGGGACTGTCCGAAGTGCGTCAGATTAAATCTCATGCTGAGGAATATATTGTTATTGCGGAAAATGGCGAGCTAACGGTGCCAAAAATCTTTGAGGTAATCAGGGATACGGGTATGAAAATCACAAAAATCACCGTAAAACGGCCTACTCTTGATGATGTATATCTTCACTTTACCGGGCGGGGCTTACGGGATGATGTTGAAGGAAGCAAGGAAGAAGGGTTTAGGCAAAGGATGGTAATGAGGAGGGCACGACGGCGTTGAAGTTAGGGAGTGATATTTATTATGTCTTTTGGCGGGAGATGAAGAGATTTTGGTTGCAAAAAACCAGGGTGGTTATG
>DMDI01000224.1:7125-7881 GCA_003445555.1 Desulfotomaculum sp.
GGAGGAACAGGTTCCTTATTGATAAAAAATTTTCTGGACGGCGCACCTGATTACATGACCTATGTGGCCGGGGGAATCATTGCCATGACCGCCCTTTCGGGGGGTATTTTCGGTGGAACAACGGTAGTGTGGGACCGCCGGCTAGGTTTTCTCAACAAGATGCTGGCCGCGCCTATAAACCGCGCCTCTATTCCTCTGGGCAAGATGATGGCCGTTGCCGTTCAAAACACCATCCAGGTAGCGGTAATCATTGTTATCGCGGTGATTTTCAGGGTAAATTTTATCACCGGGCTGGCCGGAATACTTTTAATCCTTTTCATTGCGGCGCTTTTTAGCATGGGTATGTCTGGAATTTCCCTGGCTCTGGGAGCAAGACTAAAGTCTATTGAAGCTCTTTTTGCCATTATCAATATGCTGTTCATGCCGCTGATCTTCAGCAGTCCGGCAATGTTTCCGGCAAGCGCGATGCCCGGCTGGCTGCTGGCTTTTTCCCACTGGAACCCGGTTACTTATGTTGTAATGCCGCTCAGGGCATTGATTTATAAAGGCTGGTTATGGAAGGACATTTTGTTTGGCGCAAGTGTGGTAGTTGGGTTTGTCCTGCTTACGGGCATTCTGGCTATATTTCAGTTCAGGCGGAGCATTAGTTAAAACGGAATGGGAAAAATACAGGTTTTCTAATAAAACCGGATAAACATTTAATGAAAGGAGAACTTGTTTATGTTTAACTTAGTTTATCAAATCAAAATAACAATC
>DMDI01000296.1 GCA_003445555.1 Desulfotomaculum sp.
ATCCGGCCGGCTACGCATTTTGTCATAATCCACCTGCGCCGGATATAACTATCCTTTGACAAAACTCCCTAGGTTATTATAACGCCCGTCCAAATCAAGAGCAATATCCTAAGTTCTCCAGCAATACTTACTTATAGAAACGCTTTAATATACTTTCCTTTACATATTCCACAAAAAGTTCGGTCAACTTCCACGAAATAAGATCCAACTCCTCTTTCGTCCGGTAGGCCCGCCGCGGGTCATCCTCGTCGCCGTAAGGCTGCGGGATGCGCAAGAAGTACCTTTGAACGAAAACAGCGGCATTCTCCGGCAGCCTGAACAGGTCTTCGTAAAGAAGATTGCGCCTGGGCTCGTTGTTATCATCGTCTTGAATACCAACATCCCCTTTGCGCTTTTTCTTCGGCCTGGCAAGCTGCCAGGCGCGCCGGGCCAAAGCCTGCCAGGCTTCACGGTATACCGGACTGACGACGCCTTTTAAAAACCCGGTCATTTCAAGGGGCAGGTGATAAATTGCCAGAGGCGAATTTCTCTGGTCAAGGGGGTTGGACTGCCCGCTGTTGCTGAGATGGTACGCCGTAACTGAGGACGGTTCGAGATCTTCCGCCGCATCCATCCGCCTTTGCTCCACATTGAGAAATGTTTCAATTAAAAGCGTTTTGGCCGATCGCTTTGCTTCGGGCACCTTCTTATCACCGGAGAGTTGGGCGAGGCTGACTGCCTTTCTGTTTTCACTCAAAAAGGCTTTTGCGAATTCATAAGTAATCTCTTCATTATCCGAATGAACGGCCAGCAGCCGGCCGCCGCATTTGGCGCAGCCCAGTGGGAAAGCCTGGACGCACAGCAGGGCTATACCCGAAACCGGCAACCCGGCGTCCCCGCCCGGATGAAAGTTGCTTGTGCAGTAATGTATAATTCAAGGCTTCATCGATGCTTTGGGATTGTGGTCTCAGACCATCAACTTCCAAAAGAGCCTGTTAGCCGCACACTATGCTACTTGCTATAACCCGGAATAACTATTATGCCAAACAGGTTTTTGACAGAGCGGAAAAGCTTGACAAAAATAAAGTAAGGGATTAAGCTTGATGTAAGGAGGTGTTATGATGATAAGAGCAAAACTAACGAGTAAGGGCCAGATAACAATTCCTGTGGCTGTTCGGCATAAACTCGACCTGCAACCCGGTGATGAACTTTTGTTCGAATTTGACCGGGACGATGAAGTTAAACTGCGGGCATTCAAACGCAAACGGTTGACAGAGCTTTATGCATCCCTACCTGTTAAAAGACCTTTTCCCAATAAGGAACAAGTTCGTGAGGAAGTAGCCGCCGAAATGGCCCGGCGAATTTTAAAGAAAGGGAAAAGCCGATAATGGTTTATGCTTGGATTGACGCCAATGTCATTCTCCGCTTTATCACCGGCGACCCTCAGGAAATGGCTGAAAAAGTCCTGGAGTTAATGGCCAGGGCCGAAAAAGGTGAAGTGGCCCTGCGGTTGTCCCACATTGTGGCGGCAGAAGTCGTTTGGGTACTTTCTTCTTTTTATAAATACTCCAAAGGGGAAATAGCCGAAACTATGATCACATTTATAAGCGCCGATGGAATCTGTCCGGATAACCCTGCTCTACTTATACAAGCGCTAAAAGACATGGCCGATAATAACGTGGATTTTGTCGATGCCTATCTTGCTGCGATAGCCAGAACCCGTTCAGAAGCCATCTGCTCATTCGACAATGATTTTGTAAAACTAAATATTAGCCTGGTTATACCACCTGGAACAGAAAAGCCTTAAAGTACGCCGGCCAACTTCCCCTTGCCGCCCTTCCTGTAAAAATTAATTTAAATGATTCAGGTGCAAAAACCCAGATCCAAACATCCAGAGTAAGCTGCTCCTTGACAGTATATGGTAACCAAAGAGCCGCCCCGATGACGCAAAGCTATTTCCCCGCCTCCGAAATTCCCACCCAGTCCTTGCCGATTAAATCACGGACCGCCGGAACCCTGGGGACACGGGCTATACCCGTGAGGATCCTGACAAATGCGGTCAGGGTCTTCGATAATTTTTTATTTTTAGCATTTTTTCGTTTATGTACTTATGACGTAAAACTGCTTCGCGTACCTTTATCTGCGGTTCTTTCTAGCACACTTCACCGCATTGTTCACTCAATCTTTGCTTGACATAAGCCAGTCCAGAAAATCTTCCCGCTATAAGCTACCATTCGGGAATCATCTCTTTTTCCCGCGATAAAACCTTCTTCTCCCCCCAAAGCCTTACTTAACGTGCCTACTTGAATATCCACTGCTTCCCCCAAATCAAAATGCTCTACGGTGCCGGTCCCTTCTTTACCCAGGACACCAGTACCATGAGCGTCGTCAACCATAAAAAATATTATTTTCTTTTGTCAATTAACTTTTTAAGGTTTGCTCATTGTAGGTAGCGGATTAAATTTTGGACATCAGTTCTTCAATTTTTACCGTTCTCAAATCTTTGGCGACCATGTCTGCCCCCGCCTGGCGCAAGGCCTCCCCGGTCCCATACCGCCAGGCTCCAACCGTAAGGCAACCTAGTGACTTGGCTGCCTTTATCCCCGAAGGTGCGTCTTCAAACACTACAAAATGAGTTATCATTCCGTTTGTCAGCTCATTTAATTTTTGCGCCGCAAGTTCTAGAATATCTTCTTTTTTTTCAAGGTCAACCCCGCACACATCAACATCAAACAAGGAATGAAGCGTATCCTCCGCGTTTAAAGCACCGAACATATCCCCAACTTCCTTAGTTAAACGTAACTTTGAAACACTAAGCAACATATCCCTGGCGTTCTTAGAGGCGGAGGCTGCGGCCTGCTTAATTCCTTTGCCTTTCATTTCTAAGATTAAATTAACCGCATCAGCAAATAATTTAAATTTTCCGGCCCTTATTAGCTCCTTTATAAGCTCGTTTTTTTCACGGCAATACTTCTCTAATAAAATGTCTTTTTCTTTTTGGGAGGTAGCCCCAAGGCGCTCGTAAACCCCTTTCAGCTCCAGGATATTATTTCCCCCTTCATATCTAGGCCTGGAAGCCACCTGGGTAAGGTAAAAATCTGGCTCTAGCTCATCCACCCGCCAGGGCGCTTTTTGGGCGGTAATCCGCCAGGCCTCCTCGTGTGGGCTGTCTACCACCACCCCATCAATATCCCAGATAAGACCTAACCTGGTTACCAATAAAAATCACCTTTCTTCTACCGTTATTTTTTCTCCTGAATATAACGTATGCTTTTGATCGTAAATTTCTAGCTCTATCCCTTTTCGCCTCAATATTTTATCCTTAACAATAAAGGCTTCCGTCACGTTCCTTGAAATATCAAACTCGATAAGCGCCTGCTTAAACCACAGCCGAAAGTTAAGTCTCTTCCAGTTTTCGGGCAGGGCTGGTCTTAATTTAAGTATGCCGTCCTTAATTTTTATCCCGGCAAAACCATATCCTATAATTTGCCAGACCCCTCCCAGGGCCGCGGCGTGTACGCCAAGCTCTGTATTGCCGTATATATCGCTAAAATCGGTTTTCACCGCTTGCTTGAAATATTTATCCGCCCTTTCTGCCTCACCCAGTTCAAGGGCAACTATCGCGTAACTGGAAAGGCTTAAGCTTGATTTATGGGTAGTCCTTAGGGCGTAATATTTATAATTTATCTCTTTTGTACTGGTGGAAAACTCATTAGAAAACAGTTGTAAAAGCAAAATAACGTCTGCTTGCTTGACCAGTTGAGTGTTCTTTGCTTCCGCTAAACTAACCTCGTCAGGCCAAACAGGCAGGCCATTATTATCCCATTCCCTTATGGTGACCTCTCTTTTTTGGAAATAACCTTCAAATTCTTCAATTAAACCATTAGTTAAAATAAGAAATACTATCTTATCTGCTATCTCTTTCCAGTCAGTAACTTCTTCGGGTTTTAACCCCATTTTTTTGGTTATAACTTTAAGCTTGCGGGGGTGATTGTTTTGAAAGTGACTATATAGCTCAACCGCATATTTTAAGGTCCATCTAGCCAGGGCGTTGGTATAAGAATTATTGTTGACGCATTCTTGAAATTCATTTGGGCCAATAACTTTTTTAACTTCATAGCTATCCTTTTCAGGGTTATAAGTCACCCGGGAGACCCAAAACCTTGCCGCTTCAAAGACCATTTCCGCGCCATATTGCAGCATGAAAGCTTCGTCAGAAGTTGCCCGGTGGTAAAGAGAAATTCCATATACTACGTCACCAACAATATGATGCTCTCTTGCAGAATTGTATACCGGGATTATCGTGCCGTCAAAATTAACCCAGGTTTGCGGCGTCTCGTCCCGGCCGCCGGCCGCAGATTCCCACGGCCACAAGGTCCCCTTGTAGCCCTGGGCCCTTGCTCCTTCCCTGGCTTGTTTCAAGCGGCGGTACCTATATAAAAGAAGGTTCCTGGCTATTTCCGGCTGGGTAAAGATAAAGAAGGGAAGGATAAAAACTTCTGTGTCCCAGAAAACATGACCTTTATACCATTCCCCGGTCAGAGTTTTTGCGGCGATACTTGTATCAATATCCTTAGGAGGAGCGGCTACCAGCAAGTGGTATAAATTAAAACGAAGTATTTTTTGCCAGGAATCCTCTCCCTCTATTTTAACGTCAGAACACTGCCACCTTTTGTCCCAAGCCTTTACGTGCGCTTTAAATAATTGGGCGATTCCTAATTTTTTGGCGGTTCTTACCCCGTCAAGACATGCTTTTTTTAATCCTTGCCTTTGTTCCCGTGAGGTATATAATTAAAGATAAACCTCAAAATTATACCTTTTCCCCTTTTGGGCCATAAAAGAGCACTCTTGCTCAACAAATTCCTGATCCAGTCGATACTCCCATTTTACCCCTGTTCCCAGCCCCGCCCCTTTTACCTCGCCAGCCGCCGCAAAACCTAAAGATATTCTGCTTTCAGTTGTTTTTGCCTCTAAATATATCACCCGGTCTTTATCCCTATTTTTAGACCCGGATGCGGCAGCCCAATTAACCGCATAATGCTTTACGGGGTTTCCTATGGCCTGCACCATGTTTTTGGTTGTTCCGTCAATAATATGTTTAAAAACTACCCTAACGTTTCCATCCAGCGGCCTGAAGGAGAAGGCCATAGCTCCGGTATGTATATCTTTAAGGCTAAAAAAACGCATAGATTCATATTCGTATCTTTTGCCTGTATCCGGGTCTTTAAAAACAGTTTTCCGGGACAATGCTGCCTTTTTCAGGTCTAAAATGCGACGATGTTCAATAACTGCCATATTATCCGGGGACAACCTCTTGCCATCTACGTTTATTTCCACACCGATAGGGTTTGGAGCATTAACTAATTCAGCCGGTTGTCCTTCTTTATAATCGTATACGCCGGCAATATAGGTACCGGCGTAGTTTTGCCTACTCCCTTCCTCCAAAATACCCCTTAACCCCAGATAGCCGTTTCCTATAGTAAATAACGTCTCTTGAAACCTGATTTTTTGTTCGCTAATCTTGTCTTCAAATACAACCCAATCTTTCATTTCCATGGGGAACTCCTTTGAGACTATTTGAATGCGCTGCAGGGGCGTTAAATTTAACGCCCCTGCTGATTAATTAATGCTTTCATATACAACCATTCATAGTTATCTACCATTGTCTTATCTGTAAACATTTTTTCTACCCTTTCCCGGCATTTTCGGGGGTCAATCATATCCACTTGTTTAGCGGCCCCGATAAATTCCTCCATGGTATCCACCACAAAACCCGTAACTTTATGGTCTACAACTTCCGGGGCGGAGCCTCTCTTGAAGACTATCACCGGTGTGCCGCACGCCATTGCCTCTACCATGGTGATTCCAAAGGGCTCCTCCCATTGAATTGGGTAAAGATAACCCTTGCCCCTGGAAAATAAGCGCATCTTCTCTTCGCTCCAGTGTCCCAACTCGCCAATATAAGTAATATCAGCGTTAAGATACGGTTTTATATATTGGTCAAAATAGTTTACCTCAGCCTTTTCGTGAACCTTGCCGGCCAAAATAAGCCTCTTTCCCAGCTTTTTTGCCGCTTCACAGGCCAGATGGGGCGCTTTTTCAGCGTTAAACCGGCCAATATAAAAGAAATAGTCTTCTTTATCCTCAGAATAGGGGTATTGATCAAACTTTATCCCGTTGTAAACCGTGCCTAAATAATTTAAACCGGGAAAACTAACTTGTTGGTGATTACTTATGGTAATAAAATGCACCTTTGCTTGATTTTCAAAAAGACGGTAAAACTTTTTATTTTCTTCATCAAAAGGGGCATGGAGGGTATGCACTACCGGTATACCGGTAAAAGTGGCGCAGCATAAACCTTCTTTCCAGGTATGGTCATGAATCAGGTCATACTCACGCCGGGAAATATCCAGGTATGAGCCCAGGGCATGGGTTAAGGCAACGTTTAAAAAACTTGAAGGCGGCTTATCCAGGCAGGCTTTCATCTCCCCATCAAAAATTTTATGTAAATGTGCTTTTGTTACTGAGTTGGCTATACTGTACAGCGTAACCTCGTGACCCTTTAAGACAAGCCCGTCAGTTAGCAAACTGACTATAACTTCAATACCGCCGTACCCGTCCGGGGGCACTTTAAACCACGGGGGGACAACCATGGCAATCCTCATGTCCGGCTAAAAACCTCCTTTATTTTTCTATGTATATGTATATATATGTATGTATATGGGATCAGGTCTTAAAACATTAGTTTGGAAGTTGGAACTCTAACTTCCAATATTTATATTTCAAGACCTGAACCCATAATTATACGGACTTGATAAATGTCGCGCTGTATTTGAGTGATTAATTCTTCGGGCGAAGAAAATTTTTTTTCCTCCCTTAACCGTTTAAGAAAAATAAGTTTTATCCAACGGTGATAGAGATTTCCATAATAATCTAAAATGTGGGCTTCGAGATTAACTTTATTTTTTTGGGCGTGAAAGGTTGGCTTAACTCCAATGTTAGCTACTCCCCAATAACTGCCTTCTTCCATCTCGATCTTTACCGCATAGACACCCCTGGCCGGAATAATTAAATCCGTTTCGGGCTCTAGATTAACCGTAGGAAAACCTAATAAGTTGCCCCGCTGTTCACCGGATACTACTATTCCTTCAACAAAAGGATGATAACCTAAAAATTCACTTGCCTCGCTCACCTTGCCTTGAAGCAACAAATTACGGATATAGGTACTGCTAACCACCTGTTTGTTTACCATTACGGGAGAAACAATCCGGACGGTGAAACCATACTTATCTCCGCTTTCTTTTAACAATCCTGCCGTTCCTTCTCCTTTATGGCCAAAAGTATAATTATACCCAATGAATATAGTATGTACGCCAAGTTCGCGGTAAAGTATTTTTTCCACAAAGTCTGGGGCGGTAATTCTAGCAAATTCAAGATCAAAAGGAATTTGAATAAACAAATCCACCCCTAAGCGGGCAATCAGATTTCTTTTGGCTTCTTGGGTAAGCAAAAGCGGGTGGTAATCAGACGGATTTAAAACCACCTCCGGATGAGGATAAAAAGTAAAAACAGCCGGTGTTCCTTTTATCCTCCTGGCCTCCTTTACTAATTCTTCAATTAGTTTTTGATGACCCAGGTGGACACCATCAAAGTTGCCTAAGCCTACTATTAAGTCACGATGCTTTTCCTTAATTCCCTGCCAGGTGTAATAAACCTGCACTTATTTCACTCCTTGTATGATTGAATGCTAAACTAATACTCTTACCGGTTTAAACCGGTAATTTTCTACCTTGACCTCTACCCTGGCGATGGCGGTCAATCCATTCGGGCCGGTTAACCGGACAATCTGCCCTGAGACTAAAGGGTCAGGTAATTTTTTTACCTCATTTTCCCGTAATATACGGCCTTCCCTCACCGCCTTGACCGTCTCCCCGCTTTTAAGTTCCACGGCAGGCAAATGATCTAAAGCTTTATTCATAGGGGTTAAAGCCTTATCTAAGCATTTATTATCAACTAAGAAAATTAGATTTTCAATAGTTTGCGTCCCGGATAACGTAAAAACGCCGGCGCGCGTCCTTAAAAGAAAGCTCATGTACGCCCCACAACCCAGGCTTTCTCCCAAATCGTTACAAAGGGTACGGATGTATGTACCCGCAGAACAAACAATATCTAAAAGCAACTTGGGGCGCGCGGCTCCAAAGTCCCAATCACGCCTGACATTAAGTTGGTAAATGGTTACTTGTTTTGGTTGACGGGTTACTAATTCTCCCTTCCGGGCCAACTGATATAATTTTTTACCTTGATAATGCCTGGCTGAAGTCATGGGGGGTACCTGATTAATTTTTCCTTTAAAATTGGTTAAGGCTTTTTCTACCATTTCTAAGGTTAAATGCGAGGCGTCATACTCGTGAAGCACTTCTCCAAAACCGTCATGGGTAGATGTCTTAACTCCAAAAGTAACCTCCGCCCGGTACTCTTTATCGTCTCTAAGAAAAGAAATAACCCGGGTGGCTTTACCTAAGCAAACAGGTAAAACTCCGGCTGCCGCCGGGTCCAGTGTTCCGGTATGGCCAACTTTAGCTTCGCCGGTAAGCTGCCGTACAAAGCTAACTACGTCGTGGGAAGTCATTCCCGGCGGTTTTAAGATGTTTAAAATTCCCTCCAATATTTACCATGGTCTCCTTTTGTCAACCACATATTGAGAAGTGAGATTTGGGAAGTTGGAGATGAGATTTTAAGGTAGAAATTCGGCTTGCCGAATTTCTACTTATTCCCACTTCTAACCTCTTACCTCTCACATCTCAGATACCGCTTGCAAGGCGGCGGTAATAACCTGTGTTTTTATAGTTTCCAGGTCCCCCTTCAAGATGCAACCTGCCGCCCGGTTATGTCCTCCTCCCCCAAATTTGCCGGCCAGATTATTAACGTCTACCAATTCCTTAGAGCGAAAACCTACTTTAAAGCAATCTTCAGAAATCTCCTGAAACAATAAAGCTACTTCAACGCCGCGTATCGACCGGCCGTAATTTATCAGGCCATCAACGTGTTCCTTCCCGGCATTTTTATTCTTTAACATTTCAAGGTCAACAACCATCCACGACACCTGTCCGCAAGGACTTACGCTTAAAGTTCCTAAAGCAGCTTCTAAAAGCTTAAGACTCGATAAAGGTTTTTGCTCGTATATTAACCGGTTAATTTTGGCGGCCGGTACTCCGTACTCAATTAATTTGGCCGCCCGGCGGTGGGTGTTCGCCCGGGTATTATCGTATTGAAAAGAACCTGTATCGGTAACAATGGCCACATAAAGACAAATAGCGATCTCAGGAGTTAAAGGGAAACTAAGCAAATTAAATAAATCCTGAATTATTTCCCCTACCGCGGCGGCTTTAGAGTCAACGTAGTTATACTGGGCAAATTCATTTGAATTTACGTGGTGGTCAATACTACAAGTTATTATAGGACGCATCAACAATTCACGCAAAGGCCCCAACCGGTCAGGTACGGAACAGTCTAAGATAACAAAATTATCGTATTCACCCTGTAAGGCTTTGCTCCCTTCTTGAAAGCGTTTAACTTCAGGCAGAAAATTGTATATTTCGGGCACCGGATCAGGGGTGGCTAAGGTTACTTCCTTACCCACTTTTTCTAAAGCCAGACCTAAAGCTATTACCGACCCAAGACAATCACCATCAGGCGTTACGTGCCCGCAAAGGATAATTCGCTTTCCTTGAAGAAGCACGTTACCTACCTTGCGTAAATTATTCATTTTGATTGCCTTCTTCATTTTTTACCTTTTCCATTAAGGATATAATCTTACTTCCTTGGGCAATAGATTTATCTAGTTTAAACGTAACTTCTGGTGTATAGCGTACCCGGATGCGCCGGCCTATTTCACCGCGAATATAACCCTGGGCTTTTTGCAGTATTTCCATAGTTTTTTTTTGCTCCTGGTCTGAACCATAGATACTGGTAAAAATCTTGGCGTGTTGAAGATCTGTTGAAACCTCAACGTTAGTTATCGTAATAAAACCGATCCTTGGGTCCCTTAAGTCATTTTTTAAAATATCAAAAACTTCTTTTTTAATTGCTTCAGCCAATCGCTTTGGTCGATAAGTCATGTTTAACTACCTCCTGTTAAGCGGTTCAGTTGGGGCACGTGACTAATAAAGCGTTTTTGTTCAGGCTAATTCTCTTTTTGTTTGCTCGGTAGTATAAACCTCAATAATGTCACCTTCCTGAGTATCATTAAACTTCTCCAGAGTAAGGCCGCACTCATAATTTTCTAAAACTTCGCGGACATCATCTTTAAACCTTTTTAGCGATTCTATTTTTCCCTCGTAAATTACTTTATCCTGCCGGACTACCCGGACGTTAGCATCTCTTACCACCTTACCCTCGCTGACGTAACAACCGGCAATAGCCCCTATTTTAGAAGCTTTAAATACTTTACGCACTTGCAACCGGCCTAAACTAACTTCAACATATTCAGGTTCTAGCAGACCGCTCATGGCAGCTTTTACGTCGTTAATAGCTTCATAAATTACCTGATATAAACGAATGTCCACTTTCTCCCGGCAGGCCGTATTCTTGGCGTTAACGTCAGGACGAACGTTAAAGCCGATGATGATAGCGTTAGAAGCTGAAGCTAGCATTATATCCGTTTCGGTAATGGCTCCCACTCCACTGTGAATAATTTTTACTCTCACCTCAGCGCTGACAAGCTGTTCCAGGGATTGCCTCAGTGCTTCAACGGAACCCTGGGTATCTGCCTTTATAATTAAATGTAACTCTTTAACCTGACCTTCCTTGATTTGTTTAAACAGATCGTTAAGTGATATTCTTGGCTGAACGGCCTTAAGCTCTTCTTCGCGTAACCGGACCAGACGTTTTTCCGTAATCTGGCGCGCCATTTTTTCGTCCGGCACCCCGTAAAAAATATCCCCTGCCTGGGGTACCTCAGAACATCCCCATATCTCAACGGGCGTAGAAGGACCTGCTTTTTTTACCCTCTTTCCCTTATGGTCAACCATAGCCCGCACTCGTCCAAAGGCTGTACCGGCAATAATGCTGTCTCCCACTTTGAGCGTACCATTTTGAACCAGCACCGTAGCTACTGGTCCTCTTTCTTTGCTTAATTCAGATTCAACTATTATTCCCCGCGCCGAACAATCGTAGTTAGCTTTTAATTCGTTCATTTCAGCCACTAAAAGAACCATGTCCAATAGTTCTTCTATTCCCTGTTTTGCTTTGGCGCTGACTAAAACACAAATAGTGTCTCCGCCCCATTCCTCAGCCACCAGGCCATGTTCGGTTAATTGTTGTTTTATTCTTTCCGGGTTTGCATTTGGCTTATCCATTTTATTAACGGCGACAATAATTGGCACCGCGGCTGCTTTAGCATGGTTTATCGCCTCAATGGTTTGAGGCATTACACCGTCCTCGGCCGCTACTACCAAAACGGCAATGTCCGTAATTTTTGCTCCCCTTGCCCGCATGGCCGTAAAGGCTTCGTGACCCGGTGTGTCTATAAAAGTAATTTTTTTATGGTTATGTTCCACCTGATAAGCTCCGATATGTTGGGTAATACCACCGGCTTCAGTCGCCGTCACATTAGTTTGACGGATAACATCTAATAAGGAGGTCTTTCCATGGTCTACATGCCCCATTACCGTAACCACACAAGGCCGTGGTTGAAGTGAGGACGGAGAATCGTTTGTCTCACTAATTATAAGCGATTCAAGATCTACCTCTTTTTTAATTTTCACCTCAAAGCCAAATTCTGAAGCTAAAATAGTGGCTGTTTCCAGATCAATTTCTTGATTGATAGTAGCCATAACACCAAGAAGAAGCAGTTTTTTAATTAATTCAGCCGGACTCTTCTTCATCTTTTCTGCCATTTCTTGGACTGTTATTCCTTCACGGCTAATTATAATAGGTTTTTTTTCGGCCATTTCAAATTGTTTTTGCGGGTGCGGCCTCTGGCGTAATTCTTTTATCTGGCCGGCAGCCGGATAACGCTGTTTATAGTCAAGTATTTTTTCCTCTTTTTCAGTTTCAAAAATATGTTGTTTTTGATGCTCACCTTTACGCTGTTTTCTTATTTGTTTTCCTTTTTCCGTTGTTTTAACTTCTTCAGGTACTTTAGGCACCTTTAACTGTTCTGTTTTTAATATTGATATTTTCTTTTCCTTTGTTTCAGTCGCCGGTCCCAAGGGTAGGTCCCGGCTAAAAGCTGCCTCAGCAGTCCCGGTCTTTTGAGGTACCGGAGCAATTCCTTTTGGTGACTTCATGGCCGGGCGCACTTCCTGAAATACCGGCCTTGCCCCTATTCCCGCCGGAGACATTTTTTCTTCTTGAACCGGTCTAGCAGGGGTTCGTTTTTCCGGTAAGGGTTTCTCCTGAAAACGCTTATCCGGGGGTCGGGCAGGTACCCGGTCAACCCGGCCGGCCCTATAATCCCGAGGTTCGAACTTCGAACTGGTTGGGGCTGTTTCTGCGCTTAGTTTTAAACTTTTTTCCTTTTCTTTAATTAAATTTATCTCCTTAATCAAGCGCGCGATATCTTGTTCATCTACGGTACTCATATGCGATTTAACGACAATTCCCATAGATGTTAACTTATGCATAAGTTCTTTGTATTCTATTTTCAGTTCTTTAGCCAGTTCGTAAACTCTCTTTTTTACCATCTTCCATACCTCCTAAAAATGCATTATTTCTCAACTCCTTGGTTTAATAAGTAAATAATGTCCTGAGAAATAGGTCTTTTTAACGTCCTTTCTAACCTTTTTGTTTTTATTGCCTTTTTAATACATTCATTTTCCTTGCAAAGATAGGCTCCCCGTCCTAATCTCTTACCGGTAGGATCCAACTCAATTTTTCCCTCCGGAACCCGTACCAATCTGATTAATTCTTCTTTAGGCTTTTTTTGCTTACAGGCCACACATACCCGTAACGTTACGCGTTCAGTCACCCGGCTATAACTCCTCTTCAGTTGGCGTAATAACTTGTATATTCCTCAGGGTAAATTTCTCTCATTTGGGAATCGCTTTTAATGTCTATTTTCCACCCGGTTAATTTAGCGGCTAAACGTGCATTTTGTCCTTCTTTGCCAATGGCCAACGAGAGTTGGTAATCGGGGACAATAACTCTGGCAATCTTTTCTTCTTCCCAGATTTCGACCGTCATAACCTTTGCCGGACTTAAGGAGGCGGCTATAAATTTAGAAACGTCTTCATTCCATTTTATAACGTCAATTTTTTCTCCGTTTAACTCATTCACTACTGTTTGGACTCTTGCTCCTTTAGGACCTACACATGAGCCTACCGGGTCCACATTTTCGTCTTTTGAGTAAACGGCAATTTTTGAGCGGTAACCCGGTTCGCGCGCCAAAGCTTTTATTTCAATAATTCCTTCCTGTAACTCTGGCACCTCTAGTTCAAAAAGACGATTGAGTAATCCGGGATGGGTTCGTGAAACAAATATTTGCGGTCCTTTAGTTGTTTTTTTCACTTCTAAAATGTATACTTTAATTCTGCCTCCCTGTTTGTAAGTTTCACCGGGCATTTGTTCGGTAAAAGTTAAAATGGCCTCTACTTTTCCTAATTCAATAAAAACATTTTTATGTTCTACCCGTTGAATGATCCCGGTAACAATATCACCGCTCCGGTTAATATAATCATCATAAATAACGTTCCGCTCCGCTTCACAAATACGCTGCATTACAACTTGCTTGGCCGTTTGCGCGGCAATACGCCCAAAGTCACGGGGAGTAACTTCTCTTTCGATTATGTCGTCATCATTGTACCGGGGGTCAATTTGCCGGGCCTCAGTCAAAGAAATCTCCGTCTTAGGATCATTAATCTGTGAAGCGACTCTTTGCTGCGCAAAAACCTTATAATTACCCGTGTTGCGGTCAATATATACCCTGGCATTTTGCGTGGTACCAAAATTTCTTTTATAAGCAGAAAGTAAAGCTGCCTCAATAGCTTCCAATAAAACATCTACCGAAATACCCTTTTCTTTTTCCAATTCCTTTAAAGCCGCTAAAAAATCAATATTCATTTTTGCCTCCCAAAACCAAAAAATAACTGTTTTTGCTTTGCTTTATCTTTCCTTTGGCTGTCAGTTGCCCGCTCAATAATTACTCTATCCCCGGAGAGGATACTTCCAGGGTATAAGCATGAGGAACCGGATTGTGTACGTCTAATAATGGGCTTAGTTGCCGGGAAAGCTTTTCGCAATCAGTCAGGGTGACTTTCTCGTTGATTTTATCTATAAATACCCGTAAATACCAACGATTATTTTCTTTAACGTAGACTACTTTTACTAGTTTTAAATTAAGTTCGTCTACCAGCGGCTGAACTAGTTTCTCTATTTTAGCTGCCACCTGTTCGTGACCTTGACCCAAGCCTGGCAAAACATATACCCTCCTTAATAGGGCGTTAAATTTAACGCCCCCAGCGTCAGGAAAAAATAAGATGAAAGAGTGGGAACTCCCCACTCTTAAAAAATTACTCTAAGTTGACCGGTCCTTACTAAGAACTATAACTTTAGGGTGTAGGGGCGTTAAATTTAACGCCCCTACTATTTCCTAAGACCTTTTAATCCTATAATATTGTACTACATAAATTAAGCTTTGGCAAGTGTTTGTTTTTGTTGTAGGGGCGTATAGCAATACGCCCCTACTTAAAACTTTTTACGAGTGTAGGGGCGTTAAATTTAACGCCCCTACTATTTCTTCAGGAGAAAAAAGACCTTCTTCTTTTGTGGCGCGGTTGCGTAGTTCTACCTTGCCATTTTCTACGGCTTTATTTCCCACCACAATCCGCCAGGGGTAACCAATTAAATCCGCATCTTTGAATTTTACGCCTGCCCGTTCCGGCCGGTCGTCAAGGACAACTTCTATACCGGTACTCTGGAGTAAATTATAAATACTTTCGGCTATATCTACCTGCCGGTTATCTTTTTGGTTTACCGGGATGATAACCGCGTGAAAGGGGGCAATCGAGACAGGCCAAATAATCCCGTTTTCATCATGACATTGTTCTACCACCGCAGCCATGGTTCGCGTAATTCCAATACCGTAACAACCCATTATTAAAGGTTTTTGCTGGCCATTCTCATCTAAATAATTGGCCCCTAATGTCCGGCTATATTTTTCGCCTAACTTAAAAGTTTGTCCTACTTCAATACCTTTAGCTTCCTTTAAGGGAAACAGGCAATTAGGACAAAGGTCGCCTGCTTTTACCAGCCTTAAGTCGGCAATTAAGCCGGGTTTAAAATCCCGCTCAGCATTAACATTAACTAAATGGGTATTATTTTTATTGGCCCCGCTCACTGCGTTTTTTATAGCCATTACTTCCGGGTCTGCAATGAGCTGGACTCCTTCCAGGTTTACAGGACCCGTAAAACCTACCCCGGCTTTAGTTATTCTTTCTACTGTTTCAGCCCCGGCAAGTTCTGCTTTTCGGACATCCAATACTTTTTGCAGCTTAACCTCATTTAACTCTCTATCTCCCCTGATCAGGGCCGCTACAATTCCCCTTTCTGTTTCGTAAAGAAGGCTTTTAATTAAGCGCTGGGCGGGCACATTTAAAAAAGCTGTTATTTCTTCCACGGTGCGCATATTCGGGGTATAAACTTCCGTTAGAGGCAGCAACTGCCCTGAATCACCAGCGTAAGATGCCTGACCTTGAGCGGAATATTGGACGGAATTTTGGACAGGCGAGGCAGCCTTTTCCACGTTAGAAGCATATCCACAAGATTGCCGGGAACAAAAAACTATGGTTGCTTCTCCTGCTTCGGCTAACACCATAAACTCATGGGTATCTTTTCCTCCTATAGCTCCTGCTTCCGCTTCTACTGGAAATACTTGCAGCCCACAGCGCTTAAATATACGTAAATAGGCTTGAAACATTTTTTGATAGCTGTTTTCTAATCCGGCTTCATCCCGGTCAAAAGAGTACAAATCTTTCATAATAAATTCCCGCCCCCGCATTAAGCCAAACCGGGGTCTTTTTTCGTCCCGGTATTTATTCTGAATCTGATAAAGACACAGGGGTAATTGCCGGTACGAATTAACCTCATTCCGGATTAAGTCCGTAATTATCTCTTCGTGGGTAGGTCCTAAACAAAAATACCGGTTATGACGGTCTTGTAAACGAAATAGCTCCGGGCCGTAAACATCCCACCGTCCCGATTCATGCCAAATTTCAGCCGGTTGGATAATCGGCATTAATATTTCTTGCCCTCCCGCCCGGTCCATTTCTTCCCGGACAATCTTGATTATTTTTTTTATCACTTGCCAGGCCAAAGGTAAATAAGTATATACCCCCGCCGCTACTTTACGGATAAAACCGGCCCTAACCAGCAACTGATGACTTGCTATTTCTGCCTCGGCTGGATTTTCACGTAAGGTCGGCGCCAGTAATTGGGTTGCCCGCACTTTTTAAATTCCCCTTCCTTTAATTCGGTCGTTAGTCGTCGGACGTGTAGGGGCGTATGGCAATACGCCCCTACTTTAGGACGTCCAATTCAAAACACCAATTGCATTCTCCCCAGCCCCAGCAAGCAATACGCCCCTACAAATTCAGGACGTCCAATTAAGCACTTCCCGCACCAATTCTTCGACCAGCTCATTTTCCGGCACCCGGCGGATTACCTTGCCTTTGCGGAAAAGCAAGCCTCCACCACGCCCCGCCGCAATTCCCAAGTCAGCATAACTTGCCTCACCAGGCCCGTTAACCGCACAACCCATTACCGCTATTTTTAAAGGAACATCAATTCCGGCTAATCTTTGTTCTACTTCTTCCACCATTTGCATCAAATTAACCTGGGTCCGGCCGCAGGTGGGACAAGAAATTAATTCTATTCCCCTCACTCGTAAACCTAAGGCCTTTAAAATTTCATAAGCCACCTTAACCTCTTCTACCGGGTCATCAGTTAAGGAAACACGTACCGTATCGCCAATTCCTTGAGCCAAAAGCGTCCCAATGCCAACGGCTGATTTGACTATTCCCGCTCTTGCCACACCACTAGCCGTAACGCCAACATGAAAAGGATAATCTACTTCTTTGGCCAATAATTGGTACGCTTTCAAGGTTAAAGGCACGTCTGACGCTTTTAAAGAAACCTTAATCTCCTTAAAACCATTGTCTTCCAGTAGTTTAATTTGGTGGAGGGCACTTTTAACCATTGCTTCCGCCGTTGGAGCACCGGAAGGTGGCAGTAAGCCTTTTTCTAGAGAACCAGCGTTTACCCCAACTCTAATAGGTACCTTCCTGGCCTTTGCCTCCTGGGCAATTAAGCCTATCTTTCCTGTATCGTTAATGTTGCCAGGATTTAGACGCAAACCATCCGCTCCAGATCTTAAAGCAGCCAACGCAAGGCGATAATCAAAATGAATATCGGCTACCAGAGGGATAGAAATTTGTTTTTTAATTTCCGCTAATACTTCAACTGCCCTAATATCAGGTATGGCTACTCGGACAATTTCACATCCCGCGGCGGTTAATTCTTTAACTTGTGCTACGGTGGCCGTGACATCGCGGGTATCGGTATTGGTCATTGACTGGACTACAACAGGAGCACTTCCACCTACTTGTACCTTTCCAACCCATACCGGACGGGTCTTTCGCCTTTTTAAAACCTCATAACAATTGGAGAATATCACGATAAGTAATCACCACAATTAACAAAATCAAAATCGTAAAACCAATAAAATGAACAAAACTTTCCTTGGCCGGGTCCACAGGACGGCCACGAATTCCTTCTACAGTTAAAAACAAAATCCGGCTACCGTCCAAAGCGGGGATCGGAAACAGGTTGAATAAACCCAGGTTAATGCTTAAAAAAGCAGCTAATTGCAGCACATAAAGAAAACCAAAACTTACGGCTTTATTTATTTCCCAGATTATTCTTACCGGTCCTCCTAAATCCGCCGCCATCTGACCCGTAATCATTTTTCCAATAAAGACCAGGATTAGCCCGGTTATTTGGACCGTGTATTTTACTCCCATGACCGAAGCCATAAGTATATTTAAACGTTTTAATTCTTGCCGGGGGTATATCCCAATTTTACCAAAACCATTTTCATCCATGGCAGTAGTCAACTTTACTTCCTTTAGCTGATTATTTCTTATAATCTTAAGGAAAATGGTT
>DMDI01000250.1 GCA_003445555.1 Desulfotomaculum sp.
GAAGCAAGAGGAGAAGCAAGAGGTAGAATCGAGAAAACCCGGGAAGCCATTTGCAAATTCATGACGAAAAGGTTTGGTATTGATCCTGGCGAAACAACGCAAAGAATTAAACAAATACCTGACCTGGAAACACTGGATAACCTTATGGAAGAGTTATTTGCGGCCAACACCAAAGAAGAGGCCCAAGTTATCATTGACCGGTACATTACCAGAACTCTTCAGTAAATGAAATTTTGGGCGCCCCAAAGCAGGTGGAGGATTTATGCGATCTGGCGGTATGGCTGGACCAGGGCGGGGCAAGGTTACAGGGACCGGCCCGGGAAGTGGCCCAGGCCTATAAGGAATTTATTAGCGGCGCTTAAAATGGGAAAGGCAACGTATCCAAATTCAATGGGAAAGGCAAGGATGTTAGTCCGGATGACCCGCTGGAAATTTAAAGAACTCTTAGGACGACGTCACATACCCCATCATTACACAAGAGAAGATCTTGAGGAGGACCTTCATTATGCCAGAGGCCATTAGTGATTCTTCAACTCTGATCAATCTGGCTATTATTTTTATTGAAAGAAACCCGGCGCAAAAGTAGATGATGTTAAGGATATGAATGTTGATGCTAGTTAAATCAAAAAACGGTGTACCGCTAAGGCTAACAAAAGAAAGATGGAATCATATTATTACCTCTCACCTTGATATGGTAGGAAACAAAAAAGAACTTTTAAAAACAATTGAAGACCCAGATATGATTTTAAAGGGAGTTAATGATGAAAAAAGAGCGGTGAGATTCTTCAAAGAAACACATTTGGGGGCAAAGTATATTATGGTTGCCTATAAAGAATTAGGTAGTTTAAAAGGGTTTATTATTACGGCATATAAGGCCTCAAAAATAGATAGAATAATCAAAAGAGGGATATTATGGAAGAGACAGCAGTAATGAAAGCGATTCCCTATTTAATAGAATCAGCCCATAGAAAAATGTGGATAGATTATGATATAGAGGCAGATGTACTCTATATAAGTTTTGTTTATCCGCCAAAGGCGGTAGAACATGAGGAAGAAGAAAGCGGAGTAGTTAAAAATTACGATGCAAACGGGAATTTAGTCGGGCTAACCATTATCGGGGCCAAAAGATTTAAAACCCAGTAATTAACTTAGGTACCTGAAGGGCAAATGATTATTTCTATAATGAAGGGAAGGAAAATAATGGGCGAAGTACGTACTAAAGTCCGCTTGCTTAACGCGGTTGATGAGGCTCTTACGCGCCGTAATTTGTTAAAGGCTGAGGAGATAAGAACTTATTTTGCCAATGCGCTCGTTGACACTGGGGCTGTGCGTTCTGTGCTTCCTCCTTATGTGGTGGAACGGCTAGGCTTGGCCCTTCGTGGCCAGCGCGTGGCTGAATATGCAGATGGACGTAAAGAAACAGTTGGGGTAACAGAACCACTGATCATTGAAATAGAAGGCCGAGACACCTTAGAAGAAGCACTGGTTTTAGGAGATGAAGTAATTATCGGGCAGACAGTATTAGAAAAGCTGGATCTTTTTGTAGATTGTATAAATCAACGTCTTGTTCCCAACCCCGCCCATCCAGACCAGCCTGTTTCAAAAGTAAAATAGTGTCTGCCAGAGCAACAAAGGAGGGAATTTGCTAAATAATGCATAACATTCATATATTGTAAGCTAAACGTAGAGTTGAATCTTAATGAAGATTGTGGTTTTCGTGGAAGATGCTATAATAACATAGCAGCTTCTTAAAGAAAGGGGATATCTCATGAACCCACTATTAAAAAGGATTTCTATTGATCCAAATGTTTGTTTTGGCAAGCCTTGTATCCGGGGAACGAGAATATGGGTGTCGCTTATTCTGGATTTTTTAGCAAGTGGAATGACTATAGAAGAAATTTTAACTGAATACCCCAATTTAGAAGTTGAAGATATTCAGGCTGCCTTAGCTTACGGGGCGGAAATGACCAGGGAACGTTACGTAGAAGTCCCAGTGGAGGCAATAGGTTGAAATTTAAGCTTGATGAAAATTTCGGGGTAAGAACCCAAAGGCTTTTTCAAGAAGCCGGACATGACGTGAAAACTGTCCGGGATCAAAAATTACAAGGATGCAATGATAACACTATTTATGAGGTATGTACTGCCGAAAAAAGATGCCTTGTCACGCTGGATCTGGATTTTTCGAATGTTTTGGGGTTTCCACCGGAAAAGACTGCTGGTATTGCAATCATCAGGCTGCCCAAAAACTCCAGTCTGTCTTTGCTTGAAAGTTTGGTTCGACAGTTGTTAAATGCAATTAAACAGATGCCAATTGAAAAACAGTTGTGGATTGTTGAACCAGGACGAGTTCGAATTCATCAAACAGACGAAACTGATTAACCACACTATCAAACATTCCCATAAGACATATCCGGGTTATTTCACAGGAACTCCGCTCACGCGGGCTGAAGGTGGAGCATCTCGACCGGAAACTTTGCCGCGATCCGGGCTTCAGCTTCTCTTTTATAGCGCCATGACCTTAACATGCGGGATTACTGCCGGGCGGAGATTGAGCGGTTTGTGGAAGTATATGTGAAGTGCCCGCTGGAAGTTTTGACTTTAGCGTGATGAAAAGGGGCTTTGACCTGCGGGCGCTGGCCGGTGAGATAGGCAATTTCACCGGTGATTCCATGTAAAAATTGCCTGAGCGTTATACATTTCTGCTTCTTTCAGTAAGATGGCGTCGCCTACGGTCATTTTTTTAAGAGATTCTACTGCAAAAACCCCATA
>DMDI01000233.1 GCA_003445555.1 Desulfotomaculum sp.
GCCCGGCTTGTAAGTGCCATCAGGATAACCGGCAATAATTCCTTTTTCGCAAAGGGCCTTAATGTAAGCCGCGGCCCAGTGGCCGGCCGGTACGTCGGTAAATTCACACTTTGGTACCGGGGGAACCTCTTTTTTCAAAGTGGTAAAGCTCCAGGTTATGGCGTCGTTTTCTGTGTTGTTATCTTCTCTTTTTATCGTTCCTTGGGGAATGGTTACGGTATATTTTGTTTCGTAGTTAAATTTGTCGTGAGCAAGGGTCAAGGCTTTGCCGCTTACCGCAGCCTTTACGCCGGTCACTTCTTTGTTTTTATCGTCTTTAATGCTGACCTTGGTTAAGTCCTCGGCCTTAATTTCCTGTTTGAAGGTAACTCCGACCGGGGCATCCAAAGCTACATCTTTGGCATTTTGAGCCGGCTCGTATTTATCCACTTCCGGCTTAGACGGCGTGACTCCACCTCCACCGCCACCGCCTGGAGATGAAGGGGCGGTCACGGTAAAGGTAGTCTGACCGGCCGTTTCTGCTCCGGCTACAAGGACCTTATATGTGCCCAGCACCGCCTCTGCCGGCAGGGTATAGTTAAACTGGTACTTTCCATCTACCGCAGCTTTTTTCTGGTCTACAAAAACCACTCTTCCGTTAGGGTCATAAATGGTGAGACCTACCTCAACGTTCCCCTGGGGAAGGACGCCGCTAATGGTTACCGTTTCCCCGCGCTTTAAGGAAGCAGGAATGGCAGTGGCCACTCCGGTGGTTAGCACCCCCACCGTAAAGTTCTTCATGCGGTGCGTGCTTTCACCGGCCACGTGAATTTCCCAGGTGCCGGCGGGCGCGTCCGCCGGGAGAGTAAACTCTTCGGCAAAGGAGCCGTCAGCGTCCGTCCTGGTTTCCGCGGCGGCAAAAATAGCTCCCCGCGCGTCTTTAATGGTCAATCCCACCGGTTTATTGACCAGGGGGGTATCTCCTGCTTTTAAGGTGCCGCTCACTATAAAGCTGCCTCCCGGTATTACCGTGGCCGGTATATTTAAAGTAAGTTCAGGTTCTTGAGCGGCGGAAAGTGAAACAGGAGCGGCCAAAGCTAAATAAAGCAAAAGTAAAAAAAGAAAAACAAGGCTCCAAAAGCAAGTGAACTTTCTCAATTCAATTCTTGGCATGATTTTCCTCCTTTGAAAAATAAAAATTTATTGCTGTTGGCGATAAATAAGCTAAACTTACGGCTTACTAAGAGCATACTAAGACAGCACCCGGAGTCCGGCCTCCTTAGGCTCCGCTAAAGAACGCCAGGCGGCGCTGGTGCTCCAGTCGTTCCACAAAAGAGCCTTCAATTTAAAGCTTCCGCTTTCCTTGGGCTGGTAGAGGGCGGCGTACTCCGCCGCGCCTTCCGTAATTTGGGGCAGGCGGGCGGCATTTAAAAAGCGGGGCTCGTTTCCGTTTAAAACCTCCAGGATGGAAAGACCGCTTACGGCGCCCGGAGTGTTTTTCCTGGCCTTACTGACCAGGTAGTAGCCTTTTCCTGTCTTTAAGGGTTCAACATATACTCTTTGCTGATCATCGTAAACTCCCAACCAGGTGATGCTGGCTATTGTTTCCGGAGGGGTGCCGGCCGGGGCGAGCACCGTTATGTCTTCCGGGTAGCGCGGGCAGATTTCGGCTTCGCTAAAGTAACTCCAGGCAATTCCGGTAAGGAGCAGTAAATCCCCCAGCTTTAGATTTTCTTGCGGACTATATTTGGGGCGGATGTCTCCGGTGTAAACAAGCAATTTTTGTCCTTGCTCATCTTCCACGTAAAACTCGTTTTTCTTAATTTCGGTTACCTTTACTTTTTCTACCTGCACCAACTGGTAAAGGTAGTTTCCTACCACCGGGACCTTCAGCTTCCGCGGGGTGGGTAGCCAGGGAGTGCCTCCTAACTGAACATCCCGGGCATAATTTAAGTGGAGCTGCCGGAGGCCCCAACCGTCGGTAGCCACCTTTCCCCTTAAAACCAGACCCTGACCTTCGTAAAATTCAGGCCGGCCGGCGCATTCCCCCGCCCAGACGGTAATTCCTCCGGTCTTGTCTTCTGTCACCGGAAGCTGCCCGTCGGCAAAGGCAGCGGAATAAAAAGTAGGAAAACCAGTTTTTTGGGTAAAAAGACCGTCCCCGTAATATTTTCTTAAATCAGAAGGCACATCCTCAATATTTTTGTAATATATTGTTCCTCCCACGTCATGGTTACCTGGGACGGGGTAAAAGGATATTCCTGCTTGCGTTATGGGCTGGGTAATATTTTGCCGGTAAAGGTCAAACCAGGCCAGACCTTTTTCTAAAGAAAGGAAATTTTTTTTCGGCATTAAGTTAAACCTCCTTCTTTCTTTGCGGTTAAATCTCCCCTTTGGCTTTGGTTAAAAGAAAAAAAGGGGGGATGAGAAGAGGTTTTTAACCCTCTTCTCACCGGGTTTAGTTAATAGAAATGGTCAACTCTTTAGGTTCGGCCAGAGAACGCCAGGCAGCGCTGGTGCTCCAATCGTTCCACAAGAAACCCTTTACCTCAAAACTACCTGCCGTTGCCGGCTGGTAAAGGGCGGTAAATTCTGCGGGAGGCGTTTCGGAAACGGCCAGGCGGGCAGCGTTTAAGAAGAAAGGCTGGGTCCCCTGAAGCACCTCTAAAATACTTAGACCCTGAACGGAAGAACCCGGGGTGTTGTGCTTCGCCTTTAAAGTGAGATAATAAGGCTTTCCTTTGCTTAAAGTGGTTCCGGCCGGCTGGTTTTGGTTATCCTGCACCAAAAGGCCGGTGATCGTGGCCACCATTCCCGGCACACTTCCCACGGTGAGGGCTACCTCCTTTCCCAGGTAACCGTATTTATCTGCCCGGGCAAGATAATCACCTTCTTTGCTGAAGGTATAGCTGGTTTTCCCCTGGGCATCGCTGGTCAAGGTGGCAAGAACATTGCCTGCCCCCTTGATGATGTTTACTAGAGCATTACTTACCGGAAGGCCCAGGGAACTTAGCTGAAAGCCTGTAGACTGGTTGACCGGCGCCGGGCTGTGCTGGAGCACCAGAGGCTTGTCTAGGCTAAGAAGGGAGGCAATTTTGCGAGGGAGGTCGGTGTTGTCAATGGTTTCGCTAAAGAGACTGGCGCCCGGTCCTTCTGCCAGCACCGGTACCGGGGCGGCGGTATGGTCTTTGCTCCCCCACATATACAGCCCGTTTTCATAGTTTAGGCCCCCGCACTCGTGGTCGGCCGTGACAATAATCAATGTCTCTGGGTGGTTCTTTTGGAAATCCAAGGCTGCCTTTACCGCCAGGTCAAAGCCCTGCATTTCGCCCAAAAGATAGGGGACATCATTGGCGTGGCCGGCCCAGTCAATCTGGGAGCCTTCAATCATCACAAAGAAACCGTCCGGGTCCTTGGCCAAGGTTTCCAGGGCCTTGGCAGTCATCTCGGAAAGGTGAGGCTCCGGGTTGCCTGCCTGGCGTTGGTGTTCCGGAGTAAGGCCTTCCTTTTCGGTGAAAAGGCCCAAAAGCCTGTCCGCATTGGCCGCACTTAATTGCGAAGCATTTTCTGCCACTGAATATCCTTTGCCCTGGAATTCACCAACAAGGTCCCGGCTGTCATTTGCGTCTTTTACCTTTTTCCCCGCCTCGTTGTAGTATTCTGGCCGGCCGGTAGCGGTAAAGTTCCGTTTTTCCCCGCCTAAAAGCACCTCAATGGGGTAGTCTTGAACGGCAAAGTTATCAAAGTATTGGGAGGCAATTTTATTAAACTGGTTGCGGTGGGGAACATGGGCGGCAAAGCCGGCCGGGGTGGCGTGGCAAATTTGGGAGGTGGCCACAAGTCCGGTGGCTAAACCCTTTAATTCCGCCAGCTCCAGGATGTGGGGCACCTCATCCGGAAGGAATTCATCATCATCCGGAGTCATCCCCAGGATGCGGTTCAGGGTCTTATACCCGGTGGACATGGCTGTGGCGGCAGCGGCAGAATCGGTAATATCAGCGTCGGCCGAACGGGTGGTCATTTTCCCGGCTGCGTCATTTACCTCATCCAGATAGACCATTTTTCCTACTGGAGTTGTCCAGCCTGATTGGTCCCGGTAGGCCTCAATTTGCTCAAAACCCATCCCGTCACCAATAAGTAAAATAACGTTTTTAACCTCTGTCTGGTTACCCTGGGCAGATCCTGGGATAAGTGCCGGTACAAGGGAGGTGAGGAGAAAAACCACCGCCAGCAGGCAGGTAAAAAGTTTCTTTTTTCCCTTATTTCCTTTTCTAAACATTGAATAGCCTCCTTTTATAAAAAATTACGTTTCATATCAATTCCTATACCTGGTAGGTTCGGCGTGACCGTTGTAAAAAGGTTGCGCTTTTTTTTAGCCTTTTCCAGGCGGTAAAACGCAGCATTCCGCACTTTAATTCCTGTTTTCCCTTCTGTTATCTTTCGCTGTCCAGATTTTAAGGTGTTTTTCACCTCCTATTAGTTAATTAATTAACTGGATTATTGAGGTTAGCTATTACCGCTACTGCATCCTTAGTAATTGGGGTGGCAAATAAACCATAGTGATTGGTATCTTTTAATTCACGGGAAGCCGTTCACTTATTGCTAAATAAATAATAACAAAGTAATGTTAAATAGCTGTTAAGATTGTGTTAATTTTGTGTTAAGGCGGTCAACTTTCTTTGGGTAGGATAAAATTATTTGCCGGAAGTTAAGATAAGGATTGCCCGCCTGGCTCAAAAAAACCTTACTGATAAATTTTGGGTTGCCCGGCAAATTAATTCGGGCACACGGTATAATTATATGCACGGAGAATTTTGTTACTGCCGTTGCCAGCCCCGGCTTATCCTGAGTAGCCCCTTTTTCTAAACGTTGTCTTTAACGCGGTATCCTATTCCGTAAACAGTTTCAATAAATTGAGGTGAATCCGGCAACTGACGGGAAAGTTTCCGTCGGATATGCTGGACGTGCATGTCCACGGCCCGGTTATTAACTTCGCAATTGCTGCCCCAGATGTGCTCTAAAAGCATCCTTCGGGAAAATACCTTCCCCGGTCTGCTGACCAGGGTATATAAAATTTTAAACTCCTTAGGGGTGAACTCCTGTTTTACTCCGTTTACCGTTATCATATGTGAACGGCGGTCAATTATCAGGGGGCCGTAAGTCAGCCTTTCCGGTTCGCTTCTACTAAAAGCCCTGCCCGCTGCTTCTAACCTGCCCCGCCGCAATCGGGCCTTTACCCGGGCCAACAACTCCCTATAACTAAAAGGTTTGGTTATATAATCATCGGCCCCCGCTTCCAATCCCATGACCCGGTTCATTTCTTCCTCTAAAATACTGAGCATAATAACCGGAACATGCCTGGTTTTTGAATTTTGCCGCAGAGTACGGCATACCATCAAGCTGTCTTTTTCAGGCGGCAGGTCTAGAATTATCAGGTCAGGCTCTTCTTGCCAGGTTGGTTTGAGGACCGTTTCTCCATCACCGGCTAAGATTATCTTGTAGCCCTCCCGTTCCAGGTGAGTTCGTAAAGTTTCTCCTTTATTTACTTCATTTGTTTCATTACTCACCAGAAGGATTTTAGACATTGGGCAACCTCCCTTGTCCTTTAATAAACTTTTTGTCTTATAGGGCCGTTAAATTTAACGCCCCTATCCCCTAAAATGACAAGCGAATATTCAGGAGCTAAGGCTAAGAGGTCTTATTTTTTATTTTTTCGTGGTAAAGGTAAGGATGAACTCTTCCTCTAAACCGTTATTTGTTTGACTTAATACAGCCTCCGTAGGTATTAGGAGGACATAGGTCTTCTCTCCTTTTAAAATTCCCCCCGGTCTTACTTTAAGCGTTTTACCGCTAAGACTAGCTTTAATGATTACTGGATTGCCGTCTTCATCGGATAAAACAATATTTCCAAACTCCGGACCCTTAACCAGACGGGAGGCAAAAACTACCTTAAGGGTGGGGTAACGTTGAACCTTTTCCGCTCCGTCGGGTGGGATAACGCTAACTACTTGCAGGTTACCGGCGCTTAAACCATTACCAGCATCCCCCCTGGTTACAAAAAAGTCTGTCCACGCCTCAGGAACTCCCCAGGCCGGTATATCGGCGTAAATAGCGTAAGCTCCGGGAGAAATACCCTTTGGAACGGCCAAAGCGGCCCGAAACTTGCCGAAACCATCGGTTTTTAAACTTTTGGCCGGGTCCTTAGCGTCTTTTTTTTCATTTCCGTTGGTGTCAAACCAAATTTTACCGGTAGTCCAGGGCTTAAAATTTTTTCCGTTAACCGTAATAATTGTTCCCGGCGGGCCGGTGGTTAAATTTAAAGAAAGGCTTGGGGCCGGCAGAATGTTGATTGAGCCTGAAGCCATAACGGAGGAGAGTTCGGCCCGAATATAGTAAACTCCGGCCGCAACACTGGGAATGGTTAAAGAAACAATAAATTTTCCGTAACCATTGGCGGTTACTTTTTTATAAAACTCGCCGCTGTCCCTCTCGTAATTGCCGTTAGTATCAAACCAAACCCAGCCGGGCGTGTTGGCCGGAAAACGGTGGCCGGTGACGGTAACGGTGGTGCCGGGGATTCCTTTGTTAGGGCTTAAGGAAAGAGTGGCTCCTTTAACCGTAAAATTAGCTTTGGCTAAGGTTTCGTTCGCAGACAAGCCGGCCTGAACAGGATAGGCCCCCGGAGATAAACC
>DMDI01000204.1 GCA_003445555.1 Desulfotomaculum sp.
TAATTGAAGTAGAAAAAGAGGTGGAAGTTGTAGTTGGCAAAAGTATTGATGAAAGGCAATGAAGCCTTTGGCGAAGGAGCCATCCGGGCAGGTTGCCGTTTTTATTTTGGCTATCCTATCACCCCTCAAAGTGAGTTAGCCCATTTTTTAGCTAAACGAATGCCTGAAGTAGGGGGCACTTTTCTCCAGGCAGAAAGTGAACTGGCCTCGATAAATATGGTTTTTGGGGCCGCCGGAGCGGGTGCACGCGTAATGACTTCTTCTTCAGGGCCAGGCATAAGCTTAATGCAAGAGGGAATTTCGTTTATTGCTTGTGCTGAATTACCTTGCGTAATTGTAAATATTATGCGCGGAGGACCTGGTTTAGGCAATATTGCTCCTGTCCAGTCTGATTATTTTCAGGCAACGCGGGGGGGTGGTCATGGCGATTACCGCTTAATAGTGCTGGCCCCTTCCTCAGTGCAGGAAATTATTGATTTAGTTTGGGAAGCCTTTGTTTTGGCGGAGAAGTACCTTAATCCGGTTTTAATGTTGGGAGACGGTCTTTTGGGCCAAATGATGGAGCCGGTGGAATTAGATGAAGAAAAAGAATTTTTTATCCCTCTCCGGCCTTGGGCAGCAAGCGGTAGAATGGGAGGTCCAAAAAGAATTATTAACACCCTTTATATAGTGCCTGAAGAAGCTGAAAAGCATAACTTCAAACTTAACCAAAAATATAAGGAAATAGAGGCCAAGGAACAACGGTGGGAAAATTACCAAACAGAAGATGCCCAACTCGTGTTGGTAGCTTTCGGTACAGCAGCACGTGTCTGTATGGGGGTAGTGGATTATTGTCGCGAACAGGGATTACCGGTAGGGTTAATAAGGCCTATTACCCTCTGGCCTTTTCCGGATAAAGCTTTTGATTACATATTAAGCTTAGGTACGGTACGCTACTTTTTATCGGTGGAAATGAGTACAGGACAAATGATAGAAGATATCCGCCTGGCTGTTAATGGCCGTCGTCCGGTATATTTCTACGGCCGTTTTGGGGGTATGCTGCCCGTACTAACTGACGTAGTTAAGGAAGTAAAAAAGTTGCTTTTAGAGGAGGAGCCTTAGTGTTTAAAAAGGTTTTTGCCCGCCCTAGGGCTTTAGAAGATGTACCTTTTCACTTTTGTCCTGGTTGCACCCACGGTATCATCCATCGGTTAATTGCCGAGGCAATTGAAGAATTAAATATTTTTGAACGGACAATTGGAGTCTGTCCGGTTGGTTGCGCGGTGTTTGCCTATAATTATTTTGCCTGTGATATTTTTCAGGCTGCTCATGGACGCGCGCCTGCCGTAGCCACAGGCATTAAAAGGGCCTTACCTGACCGGGTAGTATTTACTTATCAGGGTGACGGTGATTTAGCGGCCATTGGGATGGGGGAAATTGTTCACGCGGCGGCCCGGGGAGAAAAAATTTCTGTTTTTTTTATTAATAACAGTGTTTACGGGATGACCGGCGGACAAATGGCTCCAACCACTTTACCCGGGCAGGTAACCACCACTACTCCTTACGGGAGAGATAGAGAAATTAACGGTAATCCGGTAAGGGTCTGTGAAATGTTTAGTGTTATAGATGGTGCAGCGTACGTAGCCAGGGTTTCAGTTCATAATCCGGCCAACATTATAAAAGCTAAAAAAGCAATTAAAAAAGCTTTTCAAATCCAACTAAGTGGATTGGGCTTTGCATTGGTAGAGATACTTTCGGCCTGCCCTACCAATTGGGGCTTATCACCGGCCGAAGCCTTGAATTGGCTGGCTGAAAACTTAATTGCTTATTATCCCTTAGGAGACTTTAAGATACCAAAAGAGGAGGCAAAAAATGTTTGAGCGAGTTTTATTAGCAGGTTTTGGCGGTCAGGGAATTTTATCTGCCGGTCAATTACTGGCTTACGCCGGAATCTTAGAAGGTAAACACGTAACCTGGGTACCTTCATACGGGGCAGAAATGCGCGGCGGTACGGCTAACTGCGGGGTGACTATTTCCAACCGCTCCATCAGTTCCCCAATTGTAAGTGATCCGGAGGCCCTGGTGGTTATGAACAGGCCGTCACTTGAAAAATTTGAACAAGACGTAGTTACAAATGGCTTAATTGTGGTAAATAGTTCTTTGATTAATTGTAAGGTGGCGCGTAAAGATGTTCAGGTGATGTACATCCCCGCCAATAAACTGGCCGAGGAGTTAGGCAATAATAAAGTTGCCGTGAATATTATTTTAGGTGCGCTTATTTTCTTAACCCAAATAGTAAGCCTGGATTTAGCCATAGAATCGTTGGGTAAAGTACTTCCCCCCCACCACCAAAAATTAATTGCCCTTAACCAGAGAGCTTTAAAAGCAGGAGCCCAATTTTTTGATCACCTGACAAAAGAAAAAGCAGGCTAATTCAGTCGTCAGTCGTCAGGCGACGGACGTCAGCCATTGGGTATCGGTCGTTGGTCGTTAGTAGTTGGGTGTTAAGCCTCAGGAATAGTTATAAAGATTTTTTTAAGCCCAGTTACTTTTGACGATTATTAATCAGCGATGTGAAAGGGCGGGTGGTAAGAGTGATTAATGAGCGCCGTTTAGTAGCCAATTTTCTTGAGTTGGTTCAGGTGGGTAGCCCCAGTGGCCAGGAAAGAAAGCTGGCCGATATACTTAAAGAAAAACTTCTTTCTTTAGGTTTATTTGTGCAGGAAGACAAAGCAGGCCAAAAAATGGGCAGTACGGCCGGCAACCTTATAGCCCGCACGTCTGATTCTAGCCAAAGGGACAGGCTGTTTTTATGCGCTCATATGGACACCGTAGAACCAGGACAGGGAATTAAGCCCCTTGTTGAAAGAGGGATAATTCGGGCAAAAGGGGATACCGTACTTGGCGCTGATGATAAGGCCGGGATTACGGTTATTTTAGAAGCGGTACAGGTAATTAAAGAAGAAGGTTGGCTTGACCGCAGTGGCCTGCTAGTTATCTTCACCATCTGGGAAGAAGGGGGCTTGTATGGGGCGAAGAGTTTGGACAAGGTCCCAAGCAGGGTTCCCTTGGGTTATGTTTTAGATTGCGATGGACCACCGGGAACAATTGTAATTCAGGCTCCCTCGCAGGATAAAATAACGGCCACGATTAAGGGTCGGGCAGCGCACGCGGGTATTAATCCCGAGGAAGGACTAAATGCTATATATATGTGTGCCCAGGCCATCGCCAG
>DMDI01000076.1 GCA_003445555.1 Desulfotomaculum sp.
CACCCAAAGTACCCGCCCCACCCCCCCCCCGCGCGGCCCTTCCGCCCGTCATCCAGGCTGCCCCGGCCATCCCCCGAGACCCCGCCACCACCAACACCCGCCCGCAATCACCCTTATGTATCCCTAAGGGACGCGGCGAAAGCCAGCTTTGAACCGTCTTTTTGGTTGTCAGCCTTCTTTTTAAATCTTCTTTCTCCAAAAGAAAAGAGGGGATGGATATATCAACTACGTACAATTTACCGGTGTAATTTATCCCCGGGTCAAGTACTAAACCCAGCTTGGGTAAAGCAAAAGTTACGGTATGGGCAGCCTTTACGCAAGGGCCGTGCACCTGACCGGTATCTGCCTCCAGGCCAGATGGTATATCAACTGCTACCACCGGTTTTCCACTGGCGTTAATAACTTCAATGCAACCGGCCGGTACACCTGTTGCCTTACCTTTAAAACCCGTGCCAAAGATAGCGTCAACAATTAAAGCTGTATTTACAGTTAAAAAACAAGCCAATTCCTTTTCTTTAAATAAAAAAACTACCGGCTGCCCCATATTTTGCCAGATGCGCAGGTTTACTCCTGCGTCATCGCTCATTTCTTCCGGCGGGACCACTAAACCCACCTTAACTTTTGCCCCCCGGTTAAATAAGTGCCGGGCAATGACCAGCCCGTCCCCTCCGTTATTACCCTTACCAACAAAAATAACAATTTCCTTTCCGGTTACATCGTCTAAAATATTTTGGAGCAAATTTACCACTTGCAAACCGGCATTTTCCATTAAAACAATCCCGGGAATGCCGTAAGTATTTATGGCTGTTTGATCTAGTGTCCTCATTTCTTCCGCGGTAACCACCCGCATATTATCCCCTCCTGATGGCCATAGCAAAGGCTAAGGCTAATCCCTTTTCGTGGGAAAGGCTTATTAAAACATGGCCAACTCCCTGTTGAACCGCCAAAGCAGCCGTTTTATTATGCAGTTTTACGGCTGGTTTTCCATCCGGTCGCGATATTATCTCAATATCCCGCCAGGAACATCCTTTTACCCCGTCAGTTGACAGCGCTTTACGCACCGCCTCTTTAGCCGCAAAGCGTGCCGCCAGGCCGGCCGCCACATTTAGTCGCGCCCGGCAAAATTCTATTTCCCCGGCGGTAAATACCCGGCTTAAAAACCGCTGCGGGTATTTTTGTATTAGCTTGTCTATCCGGCTAATTTTAATTAAATCAGTTCCTATCCCAAAGACAAAACCCGTATCTGCGTCTGTATTCATATTTAATAACCCTTATTTTTAAGATATAGAATAATAAAATAAAAAATATATGTCAATTAAACCTTCTTAACACAATCTTAACACAATCTTAACAATTACTTAATATTACTCTGTTATATTTATTTTATTGAAGTAATAAAAAATAAAGTCGAACTTCGAATTTCGAACTTCGAATTTCGAGAAGGGGGGATAAGGGGAATACCGGTTGACGATAATTTTAGAGGTAAAAAACAGCGGTTTATCACTAACGGCAAATTTAAAGGAAAAACAAAAGGAGGAATTTATCCAAAATATGAGTAAAAAAATTAACTTTAGCTTGGTTATTTTAACGCTAGTCTTATCACTAGCCCTAATAGGCAGCGGCTGCGGCAAAAAAGGGGGGGAAGGCCCTTCTCCTGGCGGAGAGACATCGTCGCTTTCCGGCGACTTAAAATTAAGCGGTTCTACCACGGTACAGCCTTTAGCCCATGATTTAGCGGACAAATTCATGGAAAAAAATCCGGAGGTCCGCATTGCCGTTACCGGTGGCGGTTCAGGAGTAGGAGTTAAAGATGCCGCGGATGGAAAAGTAAATATTGGAATGGCCTCCCGGGAATTAAAAGATACCGATCCCGCCGGTTTAGTGGCCACCACAATTGCTAAGGATGGGGTAGTGATAGTAGTTCATCCCGAAAATCCAATTAGTGAACTAACGAAAGAGAAAGTAATAGATATTTTTATGGGTAAGATTACCAACTGGAAAGCGCTAGGCGGGAAAGATGCCCCCATAATTGTCCATTCTCGCGTTGCTCCTTCCGGTACTTTAGATTTCTTTATTGAGAGTTTTTTAGGTAAAGACAAAAATGTAGTGGCTACGGCCAAAACTCACGCCTCCAACGGGCTGCTGCGTCAGTCGGTTTCAGCTAACGCAAATACCATTGGATTTCTTTCCATGGGCTACGTGGATGAATCCGTAAAAGCGCCAAAAATAGACGGAGTGGAACCAACCATGGAAAATGCTAAAAGCGGTACCTACCCGTACGTAAGACCGCTTAATCTGGTAACAAAAGGAGAACCGGCAGATTTAGCCAAATCATTTATTGACTTTGCTCTTTCTCCGGAAGGACAGGAAATTGCGGGTAAAGATTACCTTCCTTTATAAATTAAGAATTATTAAAAGTAATTTATTTTATGGTTTTATTATATCCTAAAGGTAAACCTTTCTTTCCTCTCTAAAAAACATGGTAGGGGCGTTAAATTTAACGCCCCTACTAGCGGCATAGCATTATTTACTTTGGTTTTTAGTTTTAATATCTTTGGTTTGTTTCTTTTAATTTTTTTAAACGGTATTTTTAAGGCAGTTTTTAAGCTGCCTTTTTTCTTTATAGCCTTAACGCCAAATTACCATGAAAAACCAAACTATCATCCCCATTTCACCTGACTTGAACAGGTGCGGCTTAAGAATTAGTTGCCTTAAGGTTTAAGGTAACTAGCTTAGAATTAAGTTTAAAGCAGTCCCTACTATCAATACGGTTACCAGCATAATAAAAACTGATTTTAGGGTATCTTTAGCCCCAAGCTCTCTAATCATCATGGTAAACGTGGCCAGACAGGGAAAATACATGGCTAAAACAACACTGGCGACAATTGACTGGTGCATGGTTAAATTTAAAGGCAAAAGCATCCCCACCGCAATGTCTTTACGTAAAAAACCCATTATTAATGCCGCCACTGTTTCTTTAGGCAGGCCAAAAAATCCCGTTATTACCGGAGAGGCAATTTGACCGACAAATTTTATTACTTTAAAAATGTAAAGAATATTTACTAAAAAAACACCAAAAAGCACCCAGGGAACACCGTGAAAGATAAAATCAGCGGTTCTCAGCCATAATTTTTTTAAAAGCACCCCAAAATAAGGCCAGCGATAAGGGGGGATTTCGACAAATATTTCCGGACTTTCCCCTTTTAAAATTAAATTTAATAAGAAGCCCAATACCAACCAGATTATAAATAGGGTGCCAAAGACAATCCCTAAACCAAAAGGACCGTATTTACCAATCAGACCAATGATCAGTGCAATTTGAGACATACAGGGTACGGCTATAGCCATTAAGGTAAGGGCAATAAACCTCTCCCTTTTTCCTTCCAGAATCCTGGTGGCTAAAACACCGGGAACGTTACAACCCAGGCCAAGGAACATGGGAATAACAGCCAAACCATGTAAGCCTACCGTATGCATTATGTTGTCAACCAGAATTCCCAAACGAGGGAGATAACCTGAGTCTTCCATAAAACTTAAAACCAAATAAAAAGCAAAAATATAAGGAAGAACCATGGCTAAAGGAACAAAAAGACCGGTGGTTAAAAGACCAAAGGAAGCAGTATAATTTATTTCCCCTTTAAACAATTCTCCAATCAGTATCTTATGAATAAAGCTGCCCGGGTTTAAAATTAAAGAAAGTTTTAACATTAAAGGGGTCCAAAAAATATTAAACACCGGTTCAAAAAAATATTTAATCAGGCTTTCCCCAATAAACCTTATGACTTGAAAAGAAATAAACAAAACCAGACCGGCAATAAAAATGCCTGTGATAGGCCTTATGGAAGCATCCCCTAGTTTTTCTGAGAAAGTGTGGTGGCGGTGGGTCACCTTTTGGACTTGATGGATAATTTTACCTATTTCCGTCCATCTCTCCTGATCGCTTTTTAGGTATGTATTGGCTTTAGCCTCCTTTAACCTGAGAACTAAGTTACGCATTCCTTCCCCGGTAAGGGCGCAGGTCGGGACCACCGGAACCCCGAGAATTCTTTCCAGTTCAGCCACTTCTATAATAATCCCGCAGTGTCCGGCTTCGTCCCAAAGGTTTAAAGCAATTAATACCGGTACGTTTTGTTTAAGCAATTGGAGGGTAAGGTTAAGGCTGCGCTCTAATTTAGTAGCGTCTACAACATTAATTACTAAATCCCCTTCTTTTAACATATCCACGGCTACTTCTTCCGCTTTTGAAACCGGCTCCAGGCTGTAGATACCCGGCACGTCAATTACTTCAACCTTTTCTCCCTTTAAATTCATATACCCCTTGGTAAATTCAACGGTTGTCCCCGGATAATTAGAAGCTACTACGTAAGTCCCGGTTAAACGGGTAAAAATAACACTTTTTCCTACGTTGGGGTTGCCCAGTAATAATATTTTTTTCATTTTTTTGCCATAAACTAACTACTTACCGCTGACCTTTCTATATTACTCTCTTTTTCTACCTCAACTATAATTTTTTTGGCCATACCAAAGCCAATGGCCACTTGAGTATTAACTACCTGCACAATAATTGGCCCCCGCATAACTTGCGCGGATACTTTAGCTATTTCCGCGCCCTTTCTGATACCTAAAGTTTCCAGACGTTTTTTTAAACCGGGTCCGCCGGCAACAGCTATTACTATTCCTTTCTCTTTCTGTTTCATTTGCGTTAAATCCAATACTTTTTTCATTTAACCCGGCCTCCGTTATTAAAAATTTTTTAATCAGCCGCATTCAGTCATCGAGCCATCTGAGGGCTGCTTTAAATTAAATCATCTTTCCATAGCCTTCCGGCTACCCGTTTGTCACCTGCCCTTAAAGTTAAGTGCTCCCGGTCGAGGTATTCAAATAAAGGCAGGATATATTTACGCGAGGTGTTTAGTATGTCGCGGGCTTCACCGATAGAAATCTCTTTTTTTTCCTGTAAATAATTTTTAATTAGTTTTTTGATTTGGTCAAAAACAGCAGTGTGTAGATAAAATTCGTCTGTAATTTTAATTAAGGTTCCTTGACGAAATAAAAATTCACGTAGTTCTTGAGCCTGATTTTCATTCATTCCCATTTGCTTTACTAATTCAGGCCAGCTTGGGGGTTGACAGGATCGCTCCCGGTATATTTTTTCTATTTGCCGGGCAACTTTTTGCTGCTCCTCTCCAAGCTGGGGAACAAAGTCAGCCAGGGCTATTGCCTGTCCGCTTAACTTAATTATATTTTCTTGAGCCATTGTTCGTAACAAAAATTGAAATAAACGGGGGTTAAGGGAAGAAAAAAAACGGGCCCGCAAATCTTCCCGGGGACAACCCTCCCTTAAGGGATATTGCTGGTGGAATGACTTAAGATGCACTCTTATTTTTTCTGTCCATTGGCTGTATACGGCTGAAGCCACAAAGTATTCCCGGTTATCCCCCGTAATTACCTTTATTTTTCCGGCGGCCGTGAGATTAAAAATAATTTCTTTTGAGGTACTTAGTTCTTCGAGAGTTAATAAGGCGGCCTGTTTAGTTATATAAGACATAATTATTTCCTCGGGTGTACCATGGTCCTTTAATTCCAACATTTGTAATACGTCTGGCCGCCGGCGTTTGTGTTTTAAGGGCCCAGGGTCAATTACGGTTCCGCCGCCAATAGTCCGCATAGGTGAATAAGAACGGATAATAAAACGGTCGTCCTTTAAAGCGACCACTTTTTCTTCTAACTCCATTTGGATATAAGCCGTATCGCCGGGATGCAATTCCTCACGGTCAAGCAATCGTATCCGCCCTAAAACTTCTGCTGTACCAAGGTATAGCCGTACCCGGGCCCGGTGCTTTAAAGCCTTGTTAGCGTGAGGCAATAAAAATAAACGGGCGTCTAACCGGTATGAAGGGAAAAAACCTTTTGGACTGGTTAATACATGGCCACGCGCCAGGTCATTTTTCTCCACTCCGGAAAGATTTACCGCCACCCGCTGGCCGGCTTTTGCGACGGCAACACTTTCCCCGTGCACCTGTACGCCCCGCACCCTTACGGGAATTTCTGGCGGCATAATCGTTAAATTATCCCCGGGCGAAATTAACCCCGACCATAAGGTGCCGGTAACAACAGGGCCAAAGCCGGCCATGGAGAAAACCCGGTCTATAGGAAGGCGTACTTTACTGTAGTCGGCACTTTTTTTCTCTTGCAGGCAAAAAACGGCCGTCCGGTTAAGGGCGCTCAACA